>JAATVP010000124.1 GCA_014523625.1 Nitrososphaerales archaeon TH5896 | reverse complement strand
AGTGAAGAATATGCTGAAAATGCTTGTGGTAACGGGATACTTCCGAAAAATATTCCTTGCTCAAATGTCGATAACCGTGCTAAAGGTGACAAAAATATCGTAAACATTGAAGGTATAGTTTTTCCATAGCTTTATCTTCTGGTTGTCATTAAATCACCTCTGCAATCTTATTAAATTAGATGAGTAGCTAATACCCCCAACATGGCTCCAATATTGGCAAGTCTATAGGCTAATAGATTTAAGTCAGGTTTGATCTCTACAGAAATTGTACTATACACTTTGCTTCTCTCCAAACTCGTCGATACTTTTGAAAAGATGGAGGAAACCAGAAGCAGGTTACTCCTTACTGAAAACCTCGTTTCATTATTGAAACAAACTGAGTGTAAAATAATCGACAAGGTTATTTATCTAATCCAAGGAAAACTAGGACCACCATATGAAGGAATTGAGCTGGGGCTGGCAGAAAAAATGGCAATTCGCTCCCTAGCGCAGTCATCAGGCAAGAGTCTTACGGACATCTTGACAATCTATAGGAAAAAGGGAGACTTAGGTGATACAGCTGCAGAAGCAATGAAGATAAAAAATCAAAACACATTGTTTTCTCAAGAAATGACCGTCGAGCGGGTATTTACCACATTATACAAGATTTCAAAGTCGACAGGTTCAGGTTCTCAAGAAACGAAGCTGAGGCTCGTCAGCAGTCTGCTCAATGAAACAACCCCAAGAGAGGCGAGATACATAATGAAATTTCTTATGGGAACTCTTAGATTAGGAATTGCAGACTTTACTGTTTTAGATTCTCTGTCAATAGCATTTACTCATGATAAGGCAAATCGTTCTCTGTTAGAGAATGCTTACAATGTCTCCGGAGATTTGGGTCTGGTTGCAAGAGAGTTGGCTTGTAACGGAATTGAATCGGTTCGCTCAATTCAGATAACTCTTTTCAAACCAATCAGACCGATGCTTGCCGAGAGAGCTTCTTCCATAGATGAGGGACTCAACAGAATGGAAGGAATAGCTGGCGCAGAATACAAATTGGATGGCGAGAGAGTACAGATTCACAAAGGCAAGACTAATCATGTAGTCAAGGGAAAGGCTAACATCAGTAACGGAGCGAGAGTAGAACTTTTCTCAAGACGGCTTGAAAATATTACAAGCCACTATCCTGATGTGGTCGAAGCCATAGGAAAGATGAATAGTCTTAAAGAAGTAATAGTCGAAGGAGAGATTGTTGCCGTCGACCCAAGTACTTGGGAATATCTTCCCTTTCAAGAGCTTATGCATCGAAGAAGAAAGTACGGGGTTGAAGAGGCGATGCAAAGCTACCCTGTGATCGTCAATATTTTTGATGTCTTATACAGCGATGCTAAATCTGTGACTTGTTATCCGTACAAAGAACGACGACGAATTTTGAGGGAGCTTGTAAAAACCGAGGGCGAGAAATTGGCTGCTGTATCTGATGCAGGCAAGAACATGGAAGATAGTTCTAAGGGTGCAAGAGAAGGAGCATGGAAGAAAAGTGAGACTGAAGGAAATCTTGAACATGGTAAGGGAACGGGAGTTCATGGAACAGGAAATGTAGTAATAGAAAACCCGAAAAAGAAAGGTAATGTCAAAATCCAATACGAGAAAGCGCTGTCGCGCAAAAAAACCGAACCTCGACTTGCTAACAAGAATCTGACAGATGTGACGCAATCCAGCTCAAAGGATATCAGTATTAACAGGATACAACTGATAACGCAAATTATGTCGAGTGATGAAAAGGAGATTCAAGCATTTATGGATTCGGCAATAGCTGCCGGCTGTGAAGGCATTATGCTTAAGCATCGAGACAGCGTCTATCGAGCCGGCAGCAGAGAATACCTCTGGATCAAGGTAAAGCGCGAGTATAGCAGTGAGCTAGCAGATACCTTGGACTTAGTAATAATAGGCGCATTATACGGAAGAGGAAGAAGAGTGGGAAAATATGGGGCTCTTCTTCTGGCAGTATATGATGAAGATCGGGATCTTTTCAGGAGCGTCAGCAAGGTAGGAACTGGATTTACTGACCAACATCTAGAAAACTTTTACAATAGCCTTGAGAGTCTGCGTATTGGTCATAAGTCACCCAGAGTCGACACGAGAATGGATCAGATGGATGTATGGTTTGAACCAAAGATTGTCATCGAAGTAATTGCTTCTGAAATAACGCTTAGCCCAGCACATACAGCCGGCCTCAATTCGATTAGGGAGGGCTATGGCCTAGCATTACGATTTCCTAAATTTACAGGAAAGATAAGGGATGATAAGGGCCCAGAAGATGCGACATCAGTCCACGAATTGATCGAAATATTCAAGCAGCAACTAAAGAAGCGAACAAAATAGCAGAATCTCTTTGAATTAAATCTTCAGTAAACGATGATGCAGAAAGGGAATTGGTATAGTGTTCTCCTTTAGAATAGATACTTTCTCTTCCCTCTTCTATGTACTGATACAGTCTTAACTGTGTGAATAAATGTCAGTGAGAAGTCAACCTCACCAGTATAGTAACGAGAAATTGCTAGGTCGCTAGATTATGATAGTCCTATGATAGTGATAAGATTCTTGCCGTGTTATAGTATTAGAAGTAGTATGGGGATATATTATTTCATGTGAAACATAAGTATGTCAGTATGCATAGTTCGACCTAGACTACTAATACGAATTGTCAAAAAAGTCTCTAGGAATTGTGCAAATATTAAAAATGGTTTGCTTTTAATAAATGAATATATTGCCTTGGATTTTTACCCTCCACAAGTCTATATAGACATTAGAGTATATACGATCTTAGGAAAGTAAATAAATTTATTATGTATAATTCTGGGAGTAAGAACTAAATATTCACTATTGGTATCATAATAGCTCAATCTATCAAAATCTTGCTGATTCAATGAAATCTAAAATGAGGTCATTGAATCTGACTATCGTAGCTCAAGTCAGGGTTTAAGCTCTTACATAACAAGAAACAGTACCTCCATTTGGCAGAACGCTATCGGGATTCCTGTTAATTTGAAGTTTAATATTTAGGAACTAATAAATCATGTCAAATACGACAAGATAGATGTAAATTTCTCTGAATTTTCAAGCAACGTTATTCGCGAGCACTTAGGTTCTAACATATATATATGCAAATTGTTGAATTAAATCATGAATTTGGTTTCTCTGGTAATGCTTTCCTATTACGATCTGTTAGATAGAATTTGGCTTGATGCTGCACTGAACAAGGATTCAAGGGACGATGAAAATAAATCCATTTAAGCGTAAGGATAAAGATTATCCATATGGTTCAAGTGGCAATAGTACCAATGGAGCTTCTCGCCGGACCACTCCTGAAGGAGAACCTCTCGAAGATCCTCATGGTTCACCCTACTCGAGGGGTTCCACTCCGGGCCGTGGCAGAATTTCCAGCCCAATAATTAAGTTCATTATTCCAGCCGTCATAGGTATAATTATTGTTGCAATCGCTGTAACTGGTAGCGTAAAGATCGTCGAAGCGGGCTATCGAGGTGTACTTCTCTCATTTGGTGCTGTGGATACTACCCAATCTCTTGATGAAGGAATCCATTTCGTCGTTCCCGTTCGAGACACTGTTGTTCCAATGGAGGTGAGGACCCAGAAAATTACAGAAGATGCAGCATCTGCTTCCAAAGATCTTCAGGATGTCAGAACACAGGTAGCCCTGAATTATCACATTAATCCTGACAATGCACAGCTTGTTTTCAAAGATATAGGCCTGGATTATGCCAATAGGGTAATTGTGCCAGCAATTCAAGAATCCGTCAAACAGGTAACTGCCAGATTCAATGCGGAGGAGCTAATTACAAAAAGAGAAACAGTAAAGGATCAAATTGAAGAACAAATTAGAAACAGACTCGCCGCATATAATATCGTTGTTGACGCAATTTCAATTACCGAGTTCCAGTTTTCCCCAGAGTTCGTAAGGGCGGTAGAGGCTAAAGTAGCAGCTCAGCAGAGGGCACTACAGGCACAGAATGAGCTGCGTAGAATAGAGATAGAGGCGCAGCAAGCAGAAGCCAAAGCAGTGGGAGAGCAGCAAGCAAATATTGCAAGAGCTGAGGGAGTTAGACAAGCTAATGTGCTGCAGGCACAAGGTGAAGCACAAGCCATAACCACAATAGATGAGCAGCTGCGTCAGAGTCCTAGCTATCTAGAATGGCT
>JAATVP010000123.1 GCA_014523625.1 Nitrososphaerales archaeon TH5896 | reverse complement strand
CTACCCGTAAAAGCAGACACCCCAAATGATAAGATTATTCTTATAATATCCAGAGAAGCGATATTCCAGTATCTAACATCTTGTCAGCCATAAGGATGATAATCAAACAGAACAAATTGTAGGCGATATTTATATCACCTACAGTAACGTTGTGTGATGGCATATTATCCAAAATAGCGGCTTTGGATTGAAAAGAAGAAGAAGAAGGAAAGGGCAAAGTGCTATTGATATTCTCTCCCTGGCCGTATACAGGTTCAATGGAACTCAAATCGTTATTGCACGATAGCACAACAAAAGATAATAGCATCGTTAATACAGGCAAAACCATTAGACTTTTGATTATCAATTTTGTCTTGTTAGCTAACAATCTATATATTATTTATACATTAGCAACGGTAGCTTTTATCTCTCAGGAGCAGGAAGCAATAGTAAATGACACTGTCACTGCAGAACCTATCGAAAATACTGGATAAGTACGAATCGCAGCTGGGAAGTACAAACGCACAGCAGTTTGAGCTACTTAGTGGATTACCGTTCTATAATTGGAGAGCTAGTTTTGATGAAAATCACGCTCAAAAACTAGATCTAGACGAACTTACTCTACTCAAAATGACGCTCAAACAGTAAGCTCATTTAATCATGCTATCGGAATGCCTCAGAAGAATGGTCAAGTATCCCATTATTCGATTATGAACAGCTGCTATTCGATACACTGCAGAAGCACAAACATGTCTGGATAAAGAAGGCTACTGGATTAGGTATTACTGAGTTAATGCTTAGAAATATGGCTTGGCTATGCTTCAACAATTTGCGTATCTCAGATACGCAGATGTGCATTATAACAGGGCCCAGGATTGAGTTGGCAAATACCCTGATAGACAGAATGAAAGGATTATTCAGAAACAGAAATTTCGACCAAAATCGGTCAATTTTTGACATAAACTGGTCGTCCTACCTATTTTGTTACTCGCTAAATAGTAACAAATTATTGCGCTTGAAAGTATTGAAATATTATATCCCACAAAATTATCTAGTAGCAATGCGCTTAGCGATCAAAGAAAAAAATTTATAGATTGAGGTGATAGTAGTCAGTCGTCCTCTTCGTGAGTTGAAGAAGCCGCAGCAGCAGCAGACGAATCACCATCATCATCACTATTATCAGAAGAAGATGCTGATGCAGCAGCCGCAGCTGCTGAAGCAGCAGCCGCAGCAGCTGACGAAGATCCTCCATTCTCTGACACTGCAGCTGATGCAGCCGAAGAGGCATCACCACCACTTGCTGCTGCTGCAGCCGCAGCATTACCTGCTGCTGCAGCAGCAGCTGATGATGCACCTGATGCAGCAGCCGCGGCCGCAGCAGCACTTCCTACGGCTCTTGATGATGAAGATGATGAAGATGAACTACTACCTCCATTATCACCTCTATTATTGGAAGAACTAGTACTTGATGTTGCGCCACTATCACTGTCGCTGTTTTGTGAAGAAGCAGCTGAAGCTGATGCCGCTGCAGAAGATGATGAAGAAGATGAAGAACCATTGTAATCCTCATTCTCATCATCTTCATTGTCAGCGCCGCTTGACTTAACTACGTCAAATGAAGTGTTGACTGATTTTGTATCATATCCATCCTTTGACACTCTTATTTCTACATCATATGTACCTGTTTCTGCATTGTCATCTATTTCTACGTCAAATGTTGCCTTGCCATTATTGTCAGTTTCATCATGAGCAGAAGTCGAATCACTATCTGGTGGATATACTGTAAGTTTAACGTTGGCATCTGATACTCGATTATCGGTATCGTCATTGCTGACAGTTACTGTTATGTGTTGAGTATCACCACGCTTAATTTCGTTGTCTTCAATGTCTACATCTATGTTAAATTCCTTGATGGCATAAGCCAGTTCAAAGAGTGGTGTATTTGTTACGTTACTCGCTAGGATCAATAGTAAAGATATAGTTAATGCAGCTGGAAAATTCTTCTTTGCTACATATCTGTTCACTTTAGTATTATTAATCATTCCTTTGATACCATAACATTATTCCTTCATTTAAGAAATCATAACATGAGTCGCATGATCATGTACCAAAGAATTATTCTGCATCTAAAATCTTGATCTAAATATAGGATAAAAGATACTTTTTGGATGTTTAATTTAATTTAATCAAATCCATTTCACTGGCCAAAAATTGTATGAATAATGTGACTTGTTGTTATATCGCTCCATTGAAATAATAATTAGATGTTTTCTATTAGGATCAAGTAAAATTAGTTGGATACATTGATACCATGATTTAGTTTTCTTACTAATCTTTGGAGGATAGAATATTTACATATAAAAAGTAGGTATTTTACCTTAATTAAATTGATTATCTTCAAGCGCAATCAATATTTTGTAAAGCATGTCTACAGCCAGGTTATTCTTGTTAATATCGATTCTAGTTTTAACTGGAGGGATGACATTAATGAATTTGAATACTTTTAATATTGTATTTGCTTTTGAATCAAACTGTGATGCTAAAATCCAATCTGTTTTCGGATGCCCTTTAGGATCTGCTAATGAAGGATCGTTTGTTATTGCATCCGCTAAAACTATAGGAGGAGAGCAGAAAAGTCATAATGTCGGCATCGACGCGACTGAAGCCACTTCTGGTACCAATGTAATCATTTCTGAGAACAATGAAAATAATGCAAACCCAAATATCGAATTCCAGATACCTTCAATCATAAGCGCAATTCCATTTCCATAATATAATTCAACCCAAATTTCTAACCATATAACTCAAGCTTGGATATATCATGTTATCAAGACTCGTAATTAGATGATATTGTAGGGCTTCGTTAGCATAAATCATAATTATTATGCCTGCTAACAAGTCGCGTACAATCTTATTCTTTTATGCTATCATCAAGCTGCAAAACAATCGATTTGATAGCTGGCAGTTACACTTACTTGTGATGCTTTGACCAAGAAATGTTTTTGAAATGATACAAGAGATCAATTTATGAATAGCTGTTTACTGTATGCCTCCTGTTAGCATTAGCTATAGGAACTTATGTCTTTACTAGAGGATTGTCACGATGCAATATGTGACTCGATAGAATTTAAATGGGTTTCTGATGAACCATTCTATTATGCAATTGAGCTTGCAATCCAGTACATTATTGAACAATGGAGTAAAGATTCCACGTCTAGGTCTGGGAGTATATCAGGCAACACTTGGAGAATCTACTTTGCGTGCGGTTAAATATGCATTAAAGGTTGGTTATAGACATATTGATACAGCATGGCTATATGGTAATGAAGGAGACGTAGGTAGAGCAATTCTAGAAAGCGGCATAGAAAGAGAAGAGATCTTTATTACTACAAAAGTATGGAATAGCGATCAAGGGTATCGATCTACACTTGTAGCATGTGAAAGGAGTCTACAACGCTTGGGGCTACCCTATGTTGACCTTTACTTGATCCACTGGCCAGTTGAAGGCCAGAGCAAAGAAACTTGGAAAGCAATGATTCAATTATTAAGAGAGGGAAAGACTCGGGCTATTGGAGTAAGTAATTATGAGATTTCCCACTTACAAGAAATATTCCAAAACTTTGATGTTATACCGTCGGTAAATCAGGTTGAGTTTCATCCGTTTCTGTACCAAGAGAAGTTATTAGAATTCTGCAAAAATAACAACATTCAGTTAGAGGCCTATAGCCCATTGACTAGAGGTCAAAGGCTTGATCATCCTACCCTGATAGGCCTGGCGAAAAAATATGGTAAAAACCAAGCGCAGATCCTAATTAGATGGAGTCTACAGCATGGTCTAGTTGCGATTCCTAAATCTATTCATGAGAATCGAATCAGAGAAAATATCCAGGTATTCGACTTCAAACTTGAAGAAACGGATATGAAGCTGCTCAACTCCCTCAACGAGGATTTGCATACTATTTTCTTATAACTATTAATCTTAATTGATAACTTAGCATATAAATAATATATGCTTATACGTAGCTCGATCATACTAAATCATGTGAATACTGCTGTTACCTATAGTGATAAAGCTGATCCTCTCTTTGACATAAAGATCGAATCTATTGTAAGAGGACTGACATCTGACTGTAAGAAATCTCTCCAAAATATCTCTAAGGAGAATGCTCTTACTATTACTGAATATATTACTTCAATGCAGACAGGGCTTGGAGACATTTGCATACTCGATAATTCGTATATATCTTATTAGAGATCAAGTTAGAGATCTAGTGATATTTCAGGCAAACGTTACTCTTGAACCAGTAACACGATCGTGTAACAAATCAAGAGTAGGACGACCAAGGGTAGAAATCTAGAACTATGGGCGGCCGTCCTACCTACCATTCATAGGAACCTCATACTTATCCGTAGTTTATTATAAAATATATTCCGGAACATGGTTATTTAGAAACAGGTAGGACGACCCTGGATAGAACTACAACTTTCATGTAACACGAGGCCATCCCACCTGATTCTAACACATGGCAGTAAGCACTTAGTTGAGTGATTTAAAGGCTACTGCCAGCAACCTATTGTATGATATATTATAAAAATAATACCGGGGTTGGAGGGTATCAGCAACCAACCCCAAGTGATTGAATCATTAAATGAGAAGGTTCTAGCGAACCAATATTATCAGAAATGAATAGATGGAATCATATTAGTATACAGAATTTCTACAATTTTGAGGTATTCGAATTTAATCAAGCAAATCTAAATATTGAGGTCCTTCTACTAGTAAAATGTATACTCATAAGATCACATAGTTATATTGAATGTGATAACTAGACATTTTAATTAAATATATACTAATGTAATTAGTAGTAATAATAGTAGGCTTGTATAAATATCTAGTTTACAAGTTCTGAATGATTCTATTATGAAATACAGAAGTAGAACTGAAATTGTTGGTCTCATCCTAGAGGCCGCGAACGGAGGAGGAGCTACCAAGACAAAAATAATGTACAAAGCATTTCTATCATTTGCTCAGCTCCGAGAATATCTTACAATGTTACAAGACAATGGACTTATCGAATACGAGGGCGGAAAACAAGCTTATAGAACTACGGAGAAGGGTATGAAATTATTGGAAGTCTACGGGAAGATGTCTGAATTAGTGCCACCGCTTACTATGACTGCAGAAAACAGATTCGTCAGCATTGGAGGCCGCTAAGAATGAACCAAACTAACGCAACAAGATCGATTATGTTCGCAATTATTGCGATAGGAATAGTGTTTTCGGTTAGTGGATTGGTTGTTGGACATATGGTACTAACGGTTGATGCAACTAAACCTAGAAACGATGACAATAATAACAATAATGGCCCGGGCTCCGGAGCTGACACGGCAACTGCATTCCAGCTCACGAATGCACAGGAACCATCATCTAACGCAGCATGTGGACAAGTTGTAAGCGGAGTAGTAAATCTAACTATCACTTGCCGATACTCTTGCTCAGCAGCAACCTGAATGGGAGCAACAGCAACTTCGTAATCCTCCTCGG
>JAATVP010000122.1 GCA_014523625.1 Nitrososphaerales archaeon TH5896 | reverse complement strand
CTTCTGGAAGTATCTTGAACAAGATATTCAATCAGACACAGGATTCGGTAGTCCAGATAAGTAGGAGCGTCCCACAAACCGGTGTAGTTATGGACCCGTCACTGGAAAATACAACAGCACTGGGATCGGGCTTCCTCTTTGATAATCTGGGACACATTATTACCAATAATCATGTAGTCGGTGATGACAAGTTAGTTGATGTTACATTTACAAATGGAGACAGACTCAGAGCAAATGTAACGGCCGTAGATCCATATATCGATATAGCAGTTCTAAAAGTTATCGAATCTCAGAATAATACTCTTGATCAAACTCAACTAAGACCGCTCCCTCTAGGAAATTCTTCGGCGTTAATCGTGGGTGACCAGGTAATTGCCATAGGCAATCCTTATGGCTTGGCTGGCACAATGACAACTGGAATTGTAAGTCAGGTTGGTAGGCTAGTCCCTGCGCCAGGTGTCCCTTATTCTGTTCCAGACGTGATCCAAACTGATGCTGCAATAAATCCGGGTAATTCAGGTGGTCCTTTGTTGAACTTGGAAGGGCAGGTAGTAGGGGTAAATTTTGCGGCACTGACACAGGGGCTCGGTTTTGCGATACCCATGAACTTAATTCAAGAGATAGTACCAAGACTAATTGAAAAAGGCAACTACACTCATCCATATTTGGGTTTCACTGGAACCACACTTACATCAGATTTAGCGGCAAATATAGCAAACATAACTGATGACGTTAAGGGCGTAGTTGTAAATACATTAGTGCAAGGAGGGCCTGCCGATAAAGCAGGTCTGCATGGAACTACTACAGATCAGTATGGTAAGAAGCATGGAGGAGATATCATCGTCGGATTAAACGGAGAGAGGATCGCCGAATTTGAACAGCTTGTATCATATCTTGAAAGAAATACGGCCCCAGGGGATAAAGTGGTACTAAAGATATTTAGAAACGGAACCGAGCTTCATTTAGATGCTGTGATGGGGGAAAGACAGTCACCTTCAGCACTACCGAGTAATTAGAGTTAGCCCTGTGCAGATTCATCATTACTGAATGCATGTTACTATGCAATTGCTTAGATACTCTTGATGAGGAACATGAATTAATTGAGACAGGGTAAGGTAAGTTAGTTTCCATATAAGACTCTACTCTGATATGACCCGTTAATGGCAATTCGAGATGTTTATATTTTACTGACTTTATTAAGAGATCAAATGATTCAGAAGCGAATTCTTTTTGGTTTAGTGATTTTGGCATTTACAATAGCTATCACAACCTATAACGTCAACACTAGTACTAAAGCAACTAGTGCAGGAAACGAAATTGTCAAAGTGGCAGCTGGAGGAGGTAAACTGCGCCGTGGACAGTGTTTCTACCCCAAATTGTGACGATTAATGTTGGTATGGGATAATCCAACTATGGGTGCCGCAGAACCTCACACGATAACTTTCATGTTTGATAATAGCACTTTTGCAGGCGTGGTTTCCTCGCTCTCTGTCTCAAACACAACAGAGTTCACTGCTATTCCTCCAGGCTCTAACAACGAGGCATTATTGATTCCAGGCGAAGGTTGTACCAACACTCTTATCGGAATTAATGCAAGAACGTATAGTCCAGTTACGATTGATTCACAAGACAAAGTGCAGTTTATGAATCCAAATGCTAATTATTCTATTGCTGGAGATGAGATATATGTCAATTCGGGTTGGATTCTTCCTGAAGGGTTAGAAAAACAATTTCCTGGCACTGGTAACACATTTATGGCAACTTTTGAGAAGCCAGGAACATATGATTATTTATGCATTTTACATCCATGGATGGTAGGTAGTGTAAAAGTAGTGGGATAATGGAAAACTAGTTTCTAATTATTTTTTTCTTTTGTTTTGGTATAGGAATTCGAGGTGAAAACAGTTTGTGGATTTGGAAGCTAACGAATATACCTCTCTGGTTATAAAAGGTGATCTCGTCTTATTAAAAAATGAATTATTCTTACTTGGAATAAAGTAAGGAGTAAAGAATTTTAATCATGGCAGTAAAATATTTTATAATAGTTCAGGATTCTTGTGCTCTATTGTTAAGTGGAGCATGCATTGGGGCGATAATCAAAAGTTAGTAATCTTTCTCAATTTCGCTCTGCGTTATTCTACCAAAGCCTATTAATTACTTGCTATATTGAATTGGTGTATGGTTCATAGTTCTATTAATATTACCAGCATAGATTTATCTGAAATTCGTGCCAGAGTTGATAAAACACTTATGGATGGCCTCCAACTTGACATGTCAACTCAAGATTGTGCAAAGTTACTGAGACGACAAGTCAATACTAAGACTAATCTTGTCATAATGTTTGTAGATATCAATAATTCAACACAATTGAGCTTAACTTTGGAAGATAGCAGATTTGCTTTAATGGTACAAGTCTTTGCTCAAGAGATAAGTAATATCGTATTTGGATATGATGGCTATGTATTCAAATATGAAGGAGATGCTGTTATTATTTTATTTCCTGCGATGTACGATGAAGCATTAGCATGCAGAAACGCATTAAACTGTTCAATGGCGATACTAGAAATTGTAACTCAAGTCATTAATCCGGCATTCAAAACATCCGACTTGCCAGAAATCACGGTTAAAATTGGATTAGCATATGGGAAGACCCTGGTCGTGGTGTATGGAAGAAGTTTTGTAAGATCACATGTGGACATTGTTGGTTCAAGTATAAGCATGGCTTCAAAGATAACCTCAATTGCAAAACCAAACCAAGTTTTGGTAGGAGAACAAATATACAATACTTTATTGTCATCAGCTGACTCTAAGAGTTTTTTGGAAAAGAACAAATTTGTCAAAGTGAAACTAGACCTAACAAAATGGAAGTATCCTTCTCGTTCAGATGCTGAAAAAAAGTATCAAGTATATGAATTCTTAAGGAGTTAAGAATGTATAAGAAAAATAAAGTCACAAATTAGTTCAAGTGCCAAAATTCAGAGTCAGCATTTTACTCCATAAATGCTCAAAAGGCGAGGAGGAAATAACACTTTTGATAATACAAAATAATAGTTAGTGTTAGATTGATTTGGTGGTTATACTCCTTTAGAGAATAAAGTCAATGTTGAATTTAAATATGCTTTATTGGATAAATTTTCATATTGTACTATTGTTTTGACTATGTACTACTCACCTGGCAATCATCATACTTCTAATTATTAAACCTAACTCAATGTATTCTGTGAATTAATATAATTTGTAAACCCACTAGTTTATAATGTTGGCTATCGTAACTATACTCATGGGCATAATTTTAGATAGAATTCGAGATGAACTATTGAGTTGGTCAGATGTTACGGCAGAACCTCACAGGTTTGGGGGTCTAGAATTTCGTCTACATAAAAGAGAACTTGGACATATCCACGGAGATCGTCTAGCTGATTTACCTTTTCCAATGGATACAAGAAATGAACTTGTTAATTCGGGTCGTGTCTCACCTCATCATGTACTGCCAAAATCAGGCTGGATTAGTTATTGGATCACACAAGGAGAAAATGATATACCTTCGGTAGTGGAGCTCTTTAGGATGAGATATGACCAACTTAAGCCCAAAACAAGCCTCAAGAAGGCATAAGAGTACAAGCAACAAGGCGAAAAATAGAAAAGGAGAGCCTCAATGTCAATTGAAATGTATTGATTAGAATAGAAAATCTAGGATGTTTATGAGGTGGTCAAGATGAAACCAAATAAACGGAATAATAATAATAATAAGTTAGACCTTCCGATTGAGGTCCAGATAATAAACCCCCCTATCCATGTATAGATTGCTTCAGCAAATCATACATATATTATTTTAAATAACAAATCGTTCCTCTTTTCAGCTGATAAGGAGCCATCCATGATTTTAATAAAAAACTTAACGATTATTAAGTGTGACTGATATGCCGCATTGCCAAGTGTTAAGTGTTTTGATAAAGAACTTTATATATTACAATTCCGTTGTATATTACTAAAATGTTTGAAAACCTGAATTTGCTAATATATATAGGGCTTGGCTTTTCAATATGCTACTTGGCTCTGGAAGTAGGATGGCACTTTACAGCCTGCAAAATTAAAGACAAATCAGTGCCACCATGTGTGTTCAAACAAGTCAAAACTGTGCTCGTTCCAAACAAGAGAAGCATATAGGTAGATAAAGCAGCAAGTGAGAATTACAGGTGAACAATTACCTAGCATATTTTCTTGATAAGGGGAACATTCAATTATTAAAACAGGTCAATAGAAGCAAATTTCGAATCGGTAAATATCAGAGAAAGCCTTGGACCCATTCTATTAGATGGCTTTCAGCGCGTTGCATCAAAATAGACCTGATGAACAACAAGGCCGGGAAGTTGACAAACAGTGTTGAAGAATTGATTTTGAATTGAAATAGTATGTCTTGTAAAAATATTTGTATCGAGTATAAAGCTAAGAAGTCATTTCACGCCTCATTTTACGAAAATGGTGTAAGACGCTGTACCGAATGTGAGGTCTTCATACGATGGAATAATGGGTCAAGATGTCCTTGCTGCGGTACTGTCTTAAGAATAAAAACACATGATGCAAAGTTAAGAAGGAGACTCCTAAGTAAATCAAAAACTGTCTCTTAACATTGTATATCCGGATCTTTATTTAAACAGATAATTTTCAAAAACATAAGAATTGTCAATGTGTTTCTGATACAATTGATAGACTACAATAAAGTTTATCACAAACTTCCTTTTTTAAGAATTAGTTAAAGAATATCAATTGAATATAGATGAGATAGATACTAAGATATTAAAAAAAGTTCTTGTTGATGCGAGACTTTCGTATAGAAGCATAGCAGAGCAGATTGGCGTTTCTGCTCCCACAGTACTTTCGCGAATAAATAAACTCCAAGACCATCAAATAATCAAGTCCTATTCTGCAATAGTCGATCATGAGAAATTAGGCTACGATTTGACTGCAATAATAGAAGTTATAGCTCATAAAGGAAAAATAGTAGAAGTCGAAAGGGCAATATCTAAATTTCCAAACGTATGTGCAGTCTACGACATCACGGGACTTACAGACATGATAATTGTAGCCAAATTTCGAAATCGCAAAGAACTCAGTCAATTTGTCAAAAGAGAGTTAGCCCTTCCTGCTATTGAAAGAACAAATAGCCATATGGTCCTTGTCACCATAAAAGAAGATTTTCGATTCCTATAGCACGATTTCTTCAGCAAGTTTCAGCACCAAAACGGATCTTTTAGTATCCTAACTGTAAGCATTTTTTTGAGGCCTTTTCTGACGCGAAAAATTTAAGACACTAGTTACATATTATTTCAGACATAATGAGTTAGACAACTAAGATTCATTCTAAATCTTCAGGTTAGTTATGTCCTGTTACGGCGGCAGCTTCAATGTGCTTTTCCATAGAATCCTTTATGGTACTCGAGACGACTGGCAGAATTCTGGGATCGTCTATGGATGGTAGTATATAATCCCTGTTTAAGTGTTCTATGTCTACCAGTGCAGATATAGCTCTAGCTACAGCTATCATCAAATCATCAGTCAGAGTGCGTATCCGGAGGTCTAACAACGCCCGGAGCACAGATGGAAATACTGCTGCATTGTTTATTTGGTTGGCAAAATCGGACCTACCCGTGGCAACTATCTCTGCACCGGCTAATAACGCCGCTGGAGGGAGAATTTCAGGGTGAGGGTTACTCAGTGCAAAAACAATTGGATTCTTTTCCATGGATCTTATCATTCCCTCGTCAATGAGATTCGCCTTTCCTGACACTCCAATAAATACATCTGCTCCCTGAATGACTTCAACCATTCCTTTTCCTTTCAGGTGTTTTATATTTGTGAAAAGAGTCATTTCTTTCTTGTATTTACCTAAAGTAGGAAAGTCAAACCTCTCAGCATAAAGTGGTCCATTGCTATCAATTACTATAATGTTGCAACATCCTACTTTGGTTAGTAACCTAAATATTCCATATCCAGCAGATCCCGCACCTGCAATGACTATCTTCAGTCGGTCTAGTTGCTTATCTTTATTCACAAGTTTAAGTGCGTTAAATAAGGCTGCTAGAGTAATAATAGAAGTACCGTGTTGGTCGTCGTGAAAAACTGGAATGGATAACGCTTCTTGTAATCTTTCTACTATCTCAAGCACTTTTGGAGATTCAATATCTTCAACATTAATTGCTCCAAATGTAGGTTCTAACGTTTTGATAAATGTAATTATTTCTTCTTTATTTGTAGAATTTATACACAGAGGAAATGCATTTATTCCACCCAACAACTTGAATAATACAGATTTTCCTTCCATGATGGGAAGAGCCCCTTCTGGTCCAATATTCCCTAGCCCAAGTACTCTAGTACCGTCACATACTATTGCTACGTTATTCCATTTGGAGGTATAATCATATACTAGCTGTTTGTTGTCTCGAATTTTCTCCGCTACGTAAGCGACACCGGGTGTATAAATAAGATCTAGTGTTTTTGAACTATTGTCTCCTTCATTTTCCTCCGCATTGCTTATCCCATTTCCTTGAAAGGCTTCATCTAAACCAGAAGTAATTTTACTTTGTATCTCGATTTTTCCTTTTAGAATTCTGTGAAGGGTAATGGCGTTTTCTTCAAGTTTCAAGTAATAATTCGTTATGGGAGAAGTAGCTTGTGTATATAGGTTTCTATCG
>JAATVP010000121.1 GCA_014523625.1 Nitrososphaerales archaeon TH5896 | reverse complement strand
TCAAGGAGGCAGGGATCGTATCAGTAATGGATCTAGCAGTAACTAGTGCAGAACAATTAGCTGTAGATATTAACTCTTCCAAGGATAGCGCTGCAGCATTCATTATGGCAGCACAGAAACTGCTTAGAGAATCGAATGTATGACTATAAATATATGGTAGTAATATTTATGCTAGCCTATACAAACTAGAACCAATTTTCTAGAGATTGATTGCGGCTTGATATTGATTTCTTAAGTCTATCTAAAGCTGCAGTCACCCGTTCTCTAGAAAAATCTTTTTCTCCACAAAGAAAATCAACTACATTACTGTAGTCGACATCAGTATATTCAATATTATTGATCTTTGGAACTTCAGGGTTTAGAAATATGTCGCGAATATCTTGATAAGGGATTTGTACTATTTTATCTTTCATTTTATCTATATTTTCTAATTTACCAAATTCTCTAATCAATTTTAAAGCAGTCTTGGGACCTATTCCAGCTACACCTTCAGGATTAAAATCTGTGCCTATTAAAATTCCAATATCTACTAACTGTTCGTGAGTCAGTCCCATTTTGTCAAGTACGTCTACATGTTTGATAATTTCTGGCTGAATATCTAAATATAGATTTCTATTAGGTACTTTTCTCTTACCGCTTATAGTGAGATTACGTACTAATCTCTTCGCTCCAAATAATATTGAATCATAATCTTGACTAGCTGCACAAAAAGCGTTATCAGATTTGGTCAAATAAGCTGCTGCTGCTTCTCCTTCTGATTGAGCTTGAATCACTGGTATTCCTAAAAGAGCGAGGATTCTTTTTGATTCTTCTGCCATGGTCTGTGTTAAAACGGAAGTGGCTTGACCAAATTTCCTTGCATCTTCAAATCTTCCTTCTGTTATCGCTTCCTGGTATTTTTCGACAGCCTCTTGCTTAATACGTTTTCTTCTCTCGATTTCTTTTGATTTCAAATGATGAGGTTTACCATCGAAAACATATATCAATCTTAGATTTTCAGCTAGCAAATTTATGTTACGATAAAATAAACCACTCAAATGACTGGTTATATTTCCTTTATTGTCAGTAAGTAATTCTCCAGTCTGACCTCTAATTGTAGAAAGAAATTGGTAAATGGTATTATAAGCATCCACAGCAATTACTCTACTTGATAATTCTGTTGTAAAAATAGGTCTGGGTGATACAAGCAGTTTAAGATCTAAACCCATCTTTGTTAAATTATGAACAAGTAAGATTTACCCTTTTCTCTTTTCTTGACGATTAACTATTCTAGATCGTACAATTCCGAGCTATAATTATACAATGTTAGAATGTTAGAATGTTACTCACCAAAGTATGAACGTATTGCAAAAAGTAATTGAGTTATGAGCGTTTGTAGATTTATCAAATACTAACATAAAATGAGGTCATTTCGATATATTAAATCAGTTTTGAGTCCAATAATATTAATTGAGCTTTTTTATATCAGGGCATTAATAATTAGATAGGCTATTAATAGTCTATTCTACATTCTGCATATATATGCTACATTATCAGGATGCAGCTAGAAATATATCTATCTGCATAACAGAGAAAGAATATTATAAAGTTACAGATCGTCTGATGGTATACTCGATTGCATGATATTATACGAACGTTTATTGCCATGGATGCATCAAATACTACTGCTCTAGAGCATCTTCAAAAAGAAATGGCATCTAGCATTAGATGGGATTTAAGTGTGGTTAAGCCGATAGAAAAAGACAAATTTCATTTCACAATTCTATTTTTGGGTGAAATACATAAAGATATTGTAAAAAGTATTACTGAGAAACTATTGAGAGTCAAATTTGAATCATTTAAGATATT
Organism: Nitrososphaerales archaeon TH5896; assembly: GCA_014523625.1. Taxonomy (GTDB): domain Archaea; phylum Thermoproteota; class Nitrososphaeria; order Nitrososphaerales; family Nitrososphaeraceae; genus TH5896. The sequence continues at coordinate 5,074 of JAATVP010000121.1, read as the reverse complement.
GTACAATAATATCGGGGCATTTCCTAACAAGAACTTTCCCAGAATTATATGGGTAGGGATTGATGATGATGGGAAAAGGAAAATGATGAATCTTAGTTATACTATTTCATCAACATTGGATCTGGAAGAATTTGGACTTAGAATAGACCAGATCTTTGTACCTCATTTAACACTATTTCGTCTGAAAAAACAGGTAAAAATAGATTTTGATACTTTATCTAATTTGATGGGAAACAGAATCTTTGGTGCTGACACTATAGATAGGTTTCATTTAAAAAAAAGTGATCTTACATCACAGGGCCCGATTTATTCAAATATACTTACAGTTCATGCAAAATGAGCCAATTGAACTCAGTTCTCCTAAAAGCATTAGAACTATCTAAACCTACGCAAGGAGAGGAAAAAAAAATATCCTCTGTTGCAAAAGAAGTCAAGGAAAGTATAATCAAATATGCATCCTCTACAAAAATTAAGGATGTAGTCTTAGGAGGATCCTATGCAAAAGGAACTTGGCTTAAAGGTGATGTAGATATTGATATATTCGTCAAAATGAACAGTTCTATGAAAGAGGAAGAATTTGAATTACTTGGCAAGCAAATAGGACTGGAATCACTTAAACAATATCAACCGTATCTGAGATATTCTGATCATCCGTACGTTGAGGCAATTGTTCAAGGAATAAGAGTAAATATAGTCCCTTGTTACGATGTTGAAAAATGGAATTGGATAAGTGCAGCTGATAGATCACCATTTCATACAGAGTATGTTACAATGAAGCTTAACGAGGAGAAAAGGGATCAAGTAAGGCTGTTAAAGAAATTTCTAAAATCCTTGGGAATATATGGAGCTGAAATTGCTAAAAATGGTTTTAGTGGATATGTGACAGAAGTATTAATACTCAAGTACGGTTCATTTCAATCTACTTTAGAAGCATTATCTAATATGCAAGAGGATAAAATCATAATCTCGATGGATCCAATAAATGAGGAAACTGTAAAGAAAACATTCAAGCATTCTGTAATTATATTGGATCCAATAGATCCTAAGAGAAACTTAGGGACAGCAATTTCAGTAGAGAACTTTGGTAAATTTGTATTAGCAGCAAGAGCATTTCTAAATAAACCATCGATAGAATTCTTCTTACGTCAAGAGAGGGAAGGAACTGCCAATAATTTGTCAGAGATATATCCAAATATACTAGTAGTAAGTTTTAACTACAGAGAACGCAGCCCAGATGTGATTTGGGGTCAACTTAAAAAGAGTATGAACGCTATTTCCAAGCAATTGACGCTTGAAGGGTTTAATGTTATAAAGAGTACATGTACTACTGACGAGAAGACAGAAGCAGCTTTCATATTTTTGTTAGAATCAATAACTCTACCATCATACATGGTAAAAACTGGTCCAAAGGTTTCAAGGAAACACGATTCTAGCAAGTTTATTTCAAAAAGTAATAATGTTGCACGATTAATGTGGATTAATAATGAGATGCAAATAACCACCTTGATAGCGAGAAAGGCTACCAATGCAAGAGAATATGTTAGATTTCTCTTAAATGAACGAATTGATAGTATAGGTATTACTAAGGGTCTTGTTCCTGACCTCGGGAATAAAACACAAATTTATACTGCAAACGAAGCTAAATTTACACGTTTGGTGAAGAAAGCAATTAATGAACTCACTACAATTGAAAAGATATTTTTCTGATAATATTGATCCGGATTTATATAATCTTGCTAAGATCATTTCATATCCCAATCTGAGTACGAATGAATTCATCAAACGTATTGGAGAGATACAAAATTTAGGGATAACTGATATCATATTTGAAGGAAACACTCAGATTGGTAAAGTATCAATCTTAGGCAAAGGTTCAGTCAGTATAGTACTTAAAGTTAGGATCAAAAATAAAACATACGCTTTAAAGATTAGAAGAATGGATGCAAATAGGATGACGATGTTAAGAGAAGCTTCAATACACCAGATAGTAAATACAATTGGTATAGGTCCTAAATTATTTAAATTCTCAGAAAATCTAATTATCATGGAATTTATCGATGGTTTAAGTATTATTGATTGGATTCGACAACAATATCTTGACAAGTATAGAGTATTAAATATTGTTACTAATATACTAAAACAATGCTTTATTTTGGATATGGCAAATATTAATCATGGAGAATTAAGTAATTTGAATTATCACATAATTGTTTCGTATTCAGATCGTGTTAGCATTATAGATTTTGAGAGTACGAGCTTAAATAAGAAGAAATCTAATAATGTAACTTCTGCAAGTCAATCGCTATTCATAAGTGGAATGATTTCACATTATATAAATAACATACTGAATCTTTTGTCTAAAGACGGCATTATCGAGAAACTAAGAGCATATAAGAGAGATCAGAATGTTACAAATTTTGATTCCTTAATACAAACCCTTTCAAAGAGTGTTTGATATTAGCATAAATTGAATTCTTATCAATGATGATATACTATTTTTCCAGTAGAGTGATCACTCTCACTCGAGTACAGGTTTTGTTATAGACTCAAACCTTATGAATGGCAACTTGTTAGCAGGAATGAATGAATAATGTAGTTGGAAGTCAGAATGGAGTATTCCTTGATGGACAGAGCACACAGAATACAATATCAGTCAATAACGTACTTGAGAATGTAATTGACCTTAACAATGCAAACGGACTACCAACAAACATCAATGCAAATCAGTATGCAGACAACAGCTGTGAGACAAGTAATCCAAGTGGTCTGTGTATAGGAAGATAATGAAATTTAAGTAGTAAGACCTACCAACCCTTTTTTCTGGTTATACTTCAAACTACTTTTATCAATATCCATTTTTGAATATATCTAGTAACTCTTATACTAAATATTCATATTCCAAATAGATTAAGATGGTTGTTAAGGCGATCCCGAGGGATTCTATTCTGTCACATATCATACTTAGTAGTGAAGGGCGCATCGGATGCTATTGAGTTCTATAAACGCGCATTTGGAGCTGTTGAAGAATAATATTGTATTAATAGTCCGAGACGGAGAAGCTATCCATGTATAGTTCTTGTTTGGTTCTTCAATGTGAACACATATCTTTATGTCTTTCTAATATCATAGTCAAAAACCAATCTAGGTTGATTGACTTAGCAAGGTGCATCTGTAATGATTAGGAGTCTAGCTTACTACCTTAAAACAAGACTGTTAATTATATTAATAGCCGTAGCTGGACTGTAATAAGCTGAGGGTTGTGCAGAATACGTTACCACATACCATTTATTATCTTTGAAAGTCCAGGCCTGTGTCTGTTTAATATCGGATATGTTATTAGTTATTAAATATGTAATCTGATATCCTGGTAGTCCTGATATTACTGTGGGAACAGATTGCAATAAGGTAACGTTATCAAAAGTTTGCCTTAGATGAGCAATCGTAGAATTCAAGGTTTCATTTATCAGAAATTTGGTAGATTTAGAATCATCAGTTGTACTAGCAATCGGTTTAGTTGGCTGAATAGCAAATGAATCAACATTAGTATCCAAATATTTTTTCATAATATTCTGTAAATATTCACTCTGATTTAATATGACAACATTTGCGTTCTCAGAATAGCTACGTATACCTTCGATCCCAGTAAGATAAAAGTCTGCTATTATATTATTGCTTGAAACATTTCCCAAATTTTCAAGCATGTTCCAATTCGAAGGGTACTTGATTCGTATGCCTGCAGTCATATTTTCGTACGTCTGATAACTTACTTTAGATGAATTCCCGTCAAAGTCAAAATAAACCTGGCCGGCCGCTGAGAATTGTTGAGCTAGATATGGATGTGAATTTATAAAGATCATAAGCAAAATCAAGCCATATATTATAACCCGTGGGTTAAAATGTATTATTTTTTGCTGCCGCCGCCAGTATACCTCCTTCAAAGTAACTGGATATAATAGTTTAATTTTATTTCAATATTCCTATTCTATCTTCTTGATTTTATATTTTGAATTTGGATGAATGTGACTTATCCATTGAGATAATTGTTACATGTTTTTCAGATAAATGCTCTATGTTAAAGTGTCGTCTATTGTATTGTAATGTTATTTATATTGGGCATATTACTGCCAAAGCCCCCTCGGTAGTATATTCAAAATTGGATATAACTAATAAGTAACATGTGAAATGCGTACATGCGCTTCCAACTGGAGAGATCATGAAAACTAACAATACAGTATGGAGCTGGCAGGATGCCCGTTTCGGAGCTGTGATCACAGCTATCCCCTTTGTAGTCATCATCACTGGATATGTCGAAGTGGGTTTATCACTACTGATCGGATCATTGCCAGTTGCGTTTATCGGCCTGCTGCCAACTCGTGCATAGCGTAGAAAATTAGTTGTTATAGGAACACTTTTTGGAATATTCTTGATATCGGATTCGTTTATGGCACAATGGACTTGGATTGCGATCCCAGGTATGTTCTTGCTAGCATTTGGCTCGTCATTACTTGCTTCAAGTAAGCCGTTTAGTATGATAGCATTAATTTTGTGTGTGCCTGTGGCAGGTGTTGGACTTAGCTACGATGGGCTTGAGAATTCAATGGGTCTGAGATTGCTCATCATAGTGGGTTCAATAGTTGCGTATGGATGGTCATCATGCTTTAAAGAGCATGAGTCACTTGCAATAACACGTCGTTTCAGCTCGTGATTCCCTCCCTCCCTCCCTCGTTCTTCGACCTTTAAATAAGTGTCAATAATTAATAATATGTTAGTTAATGACAGATAAAAAAACAAAAGTCCAAACTGATCCTCGTGTAGATCCTTCTGAACTTGATAATAATGACTCAACTACTATATACAATACTAACGAAAAAATGTCTGCTATAGACCTTGAAATACAAGACATTGATGGAGTAGGCCCAACAACAGCAAAGAAGCTCAAGGAGGCAGGGATCGTATCAGTAATGGATCTAGCAGTAACTAGTGCAGAACAATTAGCTGTAGATATTAACTCTTCCAAGGATAGCGCTGCAGCATTCATTATGGCAGCACAGAAACTGCTTAGAGAATCGAATGT
>JAATVP010000120.1 GCA_014523625.1 Nitrososphaerales archaeon TH5896 | reverse complement strand
GTACGTGAGGAAGAAAAATCTGAACGTGCACCTTTTTACATGGTAGAAGTATTTACCAAGCCTGGTACCGATTCAGAATGGTGTAAAGATCATATATGGAAAACTACCGGCTTTGTTCCAGCAATATATGACAAAGGTACTCACTATGTAACGAATATGAGATTAACACTTGAAATTCTCAAAACATTGGATAATTTTGACTTTGTGACGGAGGTTACAGGTGACTATACTGGTACTTTAACAGCTCTTGGAGCATCACATGAGCCTAAGGTACATAATAATATATATAATAAACTTTGATTGTTTAGCACCAGAAGGCACGAGTATTGTACTCATAGTTTTGCCGGTGGAACTGGTTGTCAATGCAACTGTCATCCTGGAAATCGATGATAAAGGATGGGTTGCAATGGAAACGTTGCCTTATCTCTGGTAACACATTTTTACGCTTCAAACCTTGAAGACCTAACCACCGGCCCTTTAAACATTAAGAACGAATTATGATAAAGAAATCTTACCTATAATGTATAGTATTACGAAGATATCTTCATAATAAATAATAGGTTAAATACTTAGTAAGATCAGATTACGATTGTACTAACTTTTGGAGATCCTTGAATTGCACCATACTACTACTACTATATTAGCACAGGTTTATTTATTCGACTGGATTTGACTGATTTATTCATTTATTCGGGGTTTGTCTATAGTCGTTCTACCATCAGAATGATATGTTTTAACCGAACCATCTTGTGACGACGGAAACGCAATAAACCAACTGCCATCCTTATTTTTAGTCGTTATAGTATTGTCTGGATTCTTAGTACTAATGCTGCCATTTGGATTGTTTTTAGTTATCTCAGTAGTTGTGCTGCCAGTTCGTTGGTCAGTGGATTTGGAAGTTGTCCAACCATCTTGTGGGTTATAATCAATTACTGTTCTTACATTACCATCAAAAGTTTCCGTAACCTTTCTTCCTGGTGGATCACGATAATCGGTAACTATCTTGGTTGGTTGATAAACACCAGGCTCATAGAATGAGGTCTGTGTAAAACTATCATCTGGGGCAATTTTCGTTATCTCCTTTTCGTCTCCATGATATTTGCTGACTTGGTATGGCTTCCCTCCTGAATATTTGCTATCTATTGCTACTCCTTTAGGGCAGCAGGAGTAGGTCCGAAGTAGGTTGTTATCTTTGTCCTTTTCGATTTCCTCTATGTTCCCTTTCGAATTAGTTCTTCTCTCAGTAGTGCCGCCATACTTATCTACATAGATTACTTTTGTAGTACCCTCACGAAAGGCAGTTTTCTCAATTCTCACAACTTTATCAGGTGTCGGGTCTTTGTTTTGGAAGATAGTGGTCGTAGATCCATCAGGATTGTTCTTACTAGCTACCAAACCATATTTATCTGGGTCAATTCCAATTATAGCATCAAAGTCAAGGGATGGTTCTTTACTCGGTGCACAGAGTGTCGAGAAAAGACTAACTTCTTGACCTTTAGGGCATTCTATCTTTTTCGCTGTTAGAGTATCAGTAGTTACGGGTGCATCTTTAGATGTGGGTTCATTGTCATTATTATTATCATTATCTTCGACCCCTTCCGAATCATCGTCTGAATCCCCTCCTGCAGTAAGAGAATCAGTAGTTAATGGTGCATCGGAACTGTCGTCACCCCTGTTATCTCCATCTCCATCTCCAGAATCTCCACCTTGGTTACTATTTCCCCCACTGCCTCCACTGTCCATTGAACCTCCCGGCATATCAGCCCCAAATGTGTTATTTGTAGAGGAGAAAACCGAACCAAAAACCAAGATCAACAGTAACGTAAAACACACTATTAGTGAACCACTAGAGAGATAGATCCGATTCTTCATTCTCCTTCTCCTTCTCCTTCCCCATCACTTTCTGAATCAGATTCTGAATCCTCAGTATCTGTATCATCAGAATCTCCTGAATCTTCAGTTTCATCACCTTCGCCAGTTTCTCCAGTGTCCCGTAATAAAGGTTCGTTTGGATCTACCGGTTCATTTCCAGACTCTATTGGAGAACATTGAGGTGGAGTACCTACAAATCCTTCTTGACATGATTCTGCTCCCAGAAGTGCTAAGGGAACATCACCTACTTGTTGACACTCTGGCAGGCCTGGATTCAATACGCATTGGTCAGATCCAGTCACATTTTGCTGCCCATTGCCAGCTGGTGTAGTCAGCTGTTGTGGTTGTGGTTGTGCTGCCAGTGGCTGCATTCCGGCTCCCGCTCCGCCTGGTGGCAACTGTTGTGCAATGGGTCCTGTTGATTGGGTCGAAAGCTGCTGTCCCGCTGCTAAAGTTTGCGGTAGTCCACTTTGTGGTTGTTGCTGCTGCCCTGCTGCTAGAGTCTGTGGTGGAGCTCCTGGCTGAGATTGACCCTGTGATGTTTGTTGCTGTTGTAGTTGAGCTGGTGGTGTTTGAAATATAGTTACGATATCAATGATAGTGGTATCTTGTTCTCCTTCATTGACTTCCTTCTCTACTATCTGCTTTACTTGAGGATTCTCTGTGTTCTGACCTATTACCAATATGCCTTCGTATGCGGCTTTAGCACCATTTTTGGTACCAATCAAATCCAACGTATATACTCCTGGGACAAGACCAGTAATTGAGAAGCCACCAATTGATTGTGGTGGTTCTGATTGCTGTCCTTGTCTTGTTGCCTTCTGTAGTTCAAATAGAGAATCAGATGAAGAGGTGGCTTTGGCTTGTTCAAATACCATAGACTCGTCTGTCGAAACAGGAGAGATGATGCCACCTTCTGAGATACTCAGGACATTTAGGTAGGATCAATCTTGAATCCTGTGACTTTCTCGACTTCTCCGCTCGGTTTTGATATGGCTTTGAGCATAAATTTGAGAGGTGTTACATCAGCAGTAGTGGAAACCGACGCTGTTTCTGGGAATACAACGTATTCACCTTGAGCATAAACTGGTACGAATAAATTTACGACTATAGAGCCAAAAATTAGAACTATTACTAATCCGAAGCACAGTCCTACTAATTCTAATCTTTTCATAAAATTATGGCTATCTATATCAATCGCCTTTTATTATAGGCGACTACGATTAATACTTTTATAAGCTACAAATATTTGATTCATCAAGATTTATGGCAGATATATTTATTACTCTCGGAAACTATAGCCATCTTTTCCTGATTATACAACTCTTTCGTTATTCTTATCTTTTGGCTCAGGGTTTATTTGAAGCGTGATACTATCAAAAGATAGATTAACATGAGACAACTCGCTAGTATCAAGAATTTGATGATTCGCTCCTCCTACCAGAGGTAGAGCACCTTGTGCGGCGAGTAGCATAACGTAAGTTTTCAATCGCACGTTTGAACAAGCATTAAGGATTGTTACAATATCTTCTTTATTCAATGGTTCTTTCTCCTTTCTAACAGATTTGGGAAGCCTCACCTTAAGACTGAACTTTCGTGGACTGATTTCTATATCACATACAAATTTTATAAAACTGTTTAATTCAGACTTATACTGCCCTGCAGTTAAAGTATTCATTGATTTTACATTATCTAAATACCTGGTTAGTAACCCAGTGCGGGGTACGGCTTCGACTGACTGTAGCTTTTTACTATTTACATTTTCATGGTTGGATAATTGCATGGAAGGCATTGAAATACTTCATACTTATACTAGCCTAAATCTATATATGTTTATGCATGTTAATCTATAAAACTTAACAACTTTTCCTTTAACGAATCATCTTCCTTTTGAACAGAGTCTAAACTTACCCAGTAATTGTATGCACGTAAATATTTTTCATACCAATCTAGACAGTTCTTTTCTTCGGTACTATTAATATGATTCTTATTGGCTGTATCCCATGTTGTAAGTTCCTCTTCAATTTGTACTTCTTTCATACGATTCATCTTAGATATGTATGCTTCACTATTGTCGATATTTTTCAAGTATTCTTGTATTACAGGACTATCTATTTTGTGCCATATTATTATGCCGTCGACCGTTCGAGATGCGATAGATAATGTTGAGATTACAAGCTGATCACTTGGAGGGCTGTAGTTTTGTCTAGTATAGTTGTGCGTTATCGTTGGATATACAACATACTTCATAGGTTTATTATCAAAGAGTTCTCCAAAAAGGTGTAATTGTGGTTCTAATGCAGACACATTGTAGTAGCAGCCACTTACTGCAATAATACCATCTACATAATTTAGATATTCGTTTATGACTGCATCTGTCCTTTCGCCTTCAAAATACACAGTGGGAAAAAATTTTACATCTTCTTTCTTGTGCTGGAGTGCATCTATTAGATTTGAATGTTCCATAAAATCAATGTTGTATTCAAATCTAGTATCATTTCTCGTGCTAATCCAATTGAAATCATCGATAGTAAATCCTTCAAAGGAGTTTGGATACCTCTCCTTAAGAGAATTGAAATATTTAATCCAGCCATCCCAATCGTAATTTCCATCGGGGCCTCCTTCAGAAGGTGGAAGCACTATGATTATTATTTTTAGACCCTGATCAAGGTTCTCAGCGGACTGTAGTAATGATTCCGTCGAATCAATTTGCTTAGGATTATCAAAATTACTCATAACAAAATAATATTCATCAAATCCCTTTGTAATAATATCAGATATTGCTTCACTCTGGTTAATTCCCCATAGCTGTTCGAGATTTTGTCCACTATTAGAAAAAGGACCCCACACTCCGACCGGCTTATCAATTTCTGTAATGGTGGTTGAATGAATTTGAGAGGAAGAATTGGTTATGGATAACCCTATAATGACGACTACGAATAAGGAGAAGAAAATAACAGTAATAGAGAAGATCAAAGTTCTTCTAGGCATTTCCCTTAACGAAAGAGAATGTTGCAAATATAAAATTATAGAGTGGAAGTTGCCATCCTATTTGGTTTTCTGGATAACATGATTATGTGTCATCTTGAATCTTCACTCTCTTTCATCCAATTCAGTTTCCCTTATTCAGCATAATTCAGAGTAACTTGACTTCAATGATTTCAGGTACGGTATTTTGGATTTCATTCTGAAATTCTGTGTGTCTTACTAGATGAACAGGTTTTAGCTCATGAATATGATTATTGATAGGCACTGGATTGCTGCTTGACCTTCAGTAAAGTATTGGGAATATATCAGAACTAGCGATATCCAAGTTAACTTTATCGTTCAATTTTTTAGGAGATGTATCGTCCTTTCAACCATACTCCTTTCATATGACGAATGAAGCATGTGTTTGAGACTAAGATTAGAACATGCTTCGTGATACCATGATCCAATCTCTGAATAACATCATGCTTCCCATAATCCTTGCTAAGGCCTTCGATTCGCTAGCTGCAAAGATGTGATTAATAACAAATGGCAGAATTTAATACTTCCCTCCCCAAAGCCTCAAGCCGCTGCTCAGGAATTAACCGTGAGCCGCTCATGAGCCGCTCCGGTCAAGTTCGATTTAAAGTTAGTGCAACCGAATCCGGCCCTCAAAGTATTATATTTCAATCATCCCAGCAAAATATGCGAATACGTTTGATCAGAAATGATTCAGATGTGAAAATAGGGCAAGAATAGTTTATTGTAATTGAGGACAATAATGAATTGAGGTATCATTTAGTTTTACAAATCCATGAATACAAATGTTAGCTCATTGCGGCATAGCAAAGGGTGCTTACCGCTGAAACTTACTTAAATCCCTTCACGGACCTTTCATTAAATTATAGAGAGCAAGCTTTCGTGCCAAATCATTCTGAGGCACACCGGCAATGGCTTCGCTCAGATCATCTGAAAGCGGGTATTGACTATGTGGAACAGTAGGATTATAGGGATTCGGATCTGGGTTTAGATTCGGTTGTGGTGAATTAGCAGGATTCATTCCCTTACGAGATTGGAGATGAGGGGGAATCATGTAGCGCTGCGCCCTCCCTGGGACACGGACGGCACCATATGGAGTTTTATTTATCTTTTGGATTCCCGTCTGGACATTTTGACAATATCCAAGTTCCCTGACTCTTTTGGTCGCGTCATCTAGGAGAGGCATATCAAATGCACTTTGATTACCTGAATTATTCTGGATTTGAGCATTGTCAAAGGGTCGAGAAGAGCTATTTGTGTTGTAGTTGTTCCCATGTATATTTATGGAAGAGGTATCTTGTCTCAAAGCATTTCTTCTTTTTTGTTCTCTTGTCAACCCTGTTGAACTATCAATTGGTTGACCTGAGCCGTGCCTTAGGTTAATGTGCCTCTGAGTGTTATAATGCTTTTCTGATTTGTAATTATCATAGGGGCAATGCCATCCAAAAGTGCGCGGTACTTTTACCGGAGCCTGAGGAACCCTCGGTTCTCTAACCATATGAGAATAATCGGATTCGCTGACGCGATTAGAGTTATTTATTTGATACATAACACTAGTTTTACGAGTCAGCTCTAAAAACTTTAAAACAATTCGAATTTTCGATGAAAATATTTTAGATCTTCAAGTTTTTTAGGTAATAGTATATGAGTATAGGAATATTCACCAAATCTGTCTCAACTATTTGTAAATATTGTAAAGAGAAAATCATGCTTTTTCCGTCCTTAATCTTAAGATCCTATCTAATGTCATGTAAGCGACCTCACAATCTCAAATCATATTTTTCTTGGCTCTTATAATAGATAAAGCGAACTTTATTGATTACGCCAAAGTGATGGATATGCTTTAGAAGATTAAAATTGCAGTTTTTTCAAAGGTCATGTCGAATTGTGTAACGTCATGATTTATCCTGATTAAACATTCTAGCTGAATATTGTGCCAATTTCCGCAACGCTTGAATCCTTTGCTCTCTTTCTATTTCAGCTCCTTCAATTGCAGAAGAAAGATAACTTATAGATTTATCATAGGTTTTACGAGCTACTGGATATGGCACTCCATCTTTTCCACCATGAGCAAAATTATACTTCACAGGATCTTGCCAAGATGCTTTTGTTCCATAAATTAATTCTCCAATAAGAGACAGAGCTCTAACTGCTGCTGGTCCAATCCCCGGAATAGAAATTAGTTGCTCGTAATTTTGGGGTCGAACATCGTAACTTTTTCTGAATGCTTCCCAGTCCAATCTTCGAGGCATCTCATAATATTCTTCATACTGTTGATCGTCAATATTCTTGTTGTTTTCTTTCATAATCCAGTTATCTAATGTATTATTTTTTTCTCGAATAGTATGTATCAGTCTTCCAACCTTATATACGGATGATTTTAGATTATTTGTATCGCTATTTGCCAACTCCACGCATATTTTCTGATTTTCTACCGAATCGGTTGAAGTCATATTGAGAATATTTGGACTTTTACAGCCGCAGATAATTCCTGCATGTGGTTCGGACACGAAGCTCTCGAGGTTCTCCGAATTCCAATGATATCTTCTTGCCATTTTACTATGAGGATTCATTCCCTGTTGTATTATAGTCCAGTCGCCGAGTTCATCAAAAAGAATCACATGGTGATATAAAGGGTAACAGTCTTGTACTGCGGCATTATCTACTTTTGCGGCCATTCTGCTTGCATACATCAAATCATCAATCTTAGTTGAAGATAAATTATAATATCTTTCAGCAAGTTTTGGAATATCATTTTTTGTCTGTGTAGCATTCTTTCCCTTACCGCCCGCAATTGATATCGCATGAATTTCTTGATTAAGTGATTGCTTCAAAACTCCTGTTACTACTGTTGTAACTCCTGAAGAATGCCAATCAAATCCAAGAACACAACCAAACGCTTGAAACCATAGCGGGTCAGATAACCTTCTTAGAAACTCACCCTGCCCATATTCATCTACAATTACTTTTGATATCGAATTGGACAGTTTGATCATTCTTCTAATCAAGAATGGAGGAGCATGTCCTCCGTGTAATGGTAGATTAATCATAGCCGCAGAAGAGGATTTCAACTTTACAGCCAAAAATTGATATCGTGTCTAACCTATATACTAAGTGCATATGAAGTAAATTAGTGGAGATGGATTTTACCTGCTGGTCACTAAGAATATCAGATGAAACTCATTAAGAAAATACCCAATAGTTTGATATACATTTCTCTTGGACTAATTGCATATGACAGAAGAGAGACTTTTTAGTCGTGAGATTCATTTGAAGCAACGTCCAATTGGAATGCCTACTGAAAATGATTTTCAGCTTGTTAGAATAGAAGTTCCAGATCTAAAGGATGGCGAATTCTTGGTGCGCAACATATGGATGTCAGTAGATCCATATATGCGCGGACGTATGAGAGAAATTAAGAGCTATATATCTCCATTTCAAATAGGGAATCCTCTTGAGGGTGGATGTGTAGGTCAAATCATAAAATCAAATAATAACAAATTTACTGTAGGCGATTATGTTCTCGGAAACTTAGGCTGGAGAGAATACTGGATTTCCGATGGTAGCGGGAGTGATGTAACAAGGATCGACCCAAACATGGCTCCAATTCAATGGTACTTGGGTATATTGGGCTTGACAGGTCTTACAGCTTATATGGGCATTTTAAAAATTGCCCAATTAATTGACAATGATAATAGTACTGTATTTGTATCTGCAGCTGCTGGAGCCGTTGGTTCTGTGGCATGTCAGATTGCAAAGATAAAGGGCGCCCATGTTATAGGAAGTACTGGTTCACATGAAAAGGTAAAATGGTTACTTGATCAAGCTGGAATAGATCATGCCTTTAATTATAAAGAGATAGGAGAAACGAATATTTCAGCTGAGATAGGGAAATCTTATCCTGATGGAATTGATATTTATTTTGATAACGTTGGAGGAAAGCATTTAGAAGCAGCTATTGACAACATGAAAACCTTTGGCAAAATTGCGCTTTGTGGTATGATATCACAATACAATCTAACTTCGATACCTACAGGTCCGTCTAACCTTTTTCTAGCAATATCTAATCGACTCAAGCTTCAGGGATTTATTGTTAGAGATCATTATGACATGTTAGACGAATTTCATACTGATATGTCCAAATGGATTGGTGAAGGCAAAATGAAATGGAGAGAAACTGTGATTGAAGGTCTAGAAAATGCACCCAAAGCTTTTTTGTATCTGTTTAAAGGAGAAAATATTGGCAAAATGTTAGTAAAGATTGGATTCTGATATATAGCACAGAATATAGTTTATCTATAATAGTATTGATTCTCAGTACTAAGTTCTGTGCACAAATCGAAAATTAATGTATCATTCACAAGCTGCCAATAAAGTAAAGAGGAAATCTGGTGCCAAGATCTATTCCCATTGGATTGAGGCAAGATATCTAGGACAGAATCCACCGTACCTGGGTCCTCCTTCTGCACAAGAAACAGTTGAAAAATTAGAGAAGCTTGGAGTCTCAATGAGGGCATTAATAAAGGAATACGGAAGTTTCGAGGTAGAACCTATTAGTGTTGATGAGCAAGTGTCTGATGGCGATATGATTGGAAGTCTTAAGGTCATTCATACCCCAGGACATACACCAGGGCATATATCACTTTATTATGAAAAGGATAAACTCCTTCTGGGAGCGGATAATTTTGATAAGTTATTGATGGCCCATCAGGATTCTCCATTATTGGAAGGAACTGGAGGGGCTGTCGAAAAACTAGTTGCTGAAAGCATACAAAAACTAAAGAGATAGAAGTTTGAACGCTTCTGTGTTACATTTTTAATTAATTCTGCAGCTACTATATGTACTTTTTAGATATAAAGTAAATCACTAAGAGTAGCCTTAGTTATTATCTTTCACTTAAGAGTAGCCTTAGTTATTAACCTTAGTTATTATCTTTCAGGGTTTTGCTCTCGGCCTGCTGCTACCTCTCTAGGCTTTGACTTGTTACTCTTGAACTAGTAACTGAGAAAGGTAGAAAACATTCAGCTGAGATGACAGGACCGGTTGTTATGTCCATAACCGCCAATCCATAGAGGAAAGGACTGCTCCAAATTATATTACGGCAAATTATAAGATTATTAGTAGAAAGAGGTAGGACGACCTAGAGTGGAGCCTCGTGCAGCTTGAGTTAAGTGATCTTACCTTTACTAGTATATGGATAATTCATTGTATCTATTAGTTTCACCTTGAGTTTGACTTTTTTGTCTTTACCAAAGACGTAGATTGCTGTCGCGGGATTGATATACATGTATAATTGTCTGCATGCGCCACACAATGGCTTTATCTGATCTTCATGATCACTTGTCACACCTATCGCCTGAACCTGAGTATATCCTTCTGATAATGCCTTGTACAATGCTACAGCCTCTGCGTGCAAAACTGTGCTTATAGATATTTCCAAGTTGCAACCACCAAAGACTTTGAACAAATCACTACTTTTCGTTTCTAATCTTTTTTTGCTCTTCGATCTGGCTCTCCTCATAGCAAATACAGCGGCAGCCACCCTATGACCGCTAATATTAGCCTGTGCATAATTAAGATAGGAAAAAACGACCTCCCGCAGAACTTCTACTCGATTGAAACTATTCAACCGCATTCTCCTTAATTCTAATCTTCAGTTGTCTCATATCTTACTCCTTTCCAAAAATAAATTGACGTATTTATTACAAGTCAAACTAGTCTAAATAAGCTTCTTAATTTTATAATAAGGCTTAAAACTTATGCAGCTCATGTGCATCTATTGTTGATATTGGCTACCTATCCAGACTAGATGCAATCAACGTAAATAACAAGTAACGCTCGTAATGTCGCTCGTAATGTCGTGCTATTACGCCAATTTATTGTAGCTGAAATTTGCAGTTTTTAAACCTCTACCCTTTAACCTCCTATCTACTTTGATAAATTCGGATGTTTCTAAAATCTTCAATGCTTCTTTTTAGCATTGCGTCAGGTCTTTTAGGTATTAGATTTTTAGGTGGTTTCCTTTCATCTTTGTCAACTCCTTACTTCACCTCCAGATCTACACTTCGTCTACTTGTATTATATACTAAATAAAGATATAAGATCAATGGTCATTGTTTTTATATCCTAGGTCATCATAATTTATGTGGGTAACTGCAAACATTGGGGCTGCATTGTAGGAACTAATACCTGTGCTGGTTGTGGCACAGTTATCTGTAAACTTTGTTTGGAAGAGCCAGTAGATTGTAAGTGCGATGATAAGGATTATTGTTGCAATCAATGACAAGATTATGACAGCTATCTACTAGATCTTTCTAATTACTTTAGAATGAAAGAGTTTCAGTGTTTTCTCATCCAACCCGATGAATTGAAAAATGAAATGTGTTACACCTAGTTCAAGATATTCATTTATACCTTTTACAATTCTTTCAGGAACTCCGATTGCAATACCACTAACAAGATCTTTGATGTATTGGTCTACAGTCTTATCGTTTCTTTTATACTGTTCGATAATCTGATACACTTCTTCTTCTGAATCCCTAATAATACAAGGTAATACAACAGAATATTGAATATCTTTGTGATTTCCTATGCCTCTACTACTTTCAAGAGACTTACAGTATTCCTTCAAAACAGATATTTTTCTTTTCATGTTATCAGGCGATCCAAAGAAAAGGTTGTATCTATCTGCATGTTTTGCTGCCACCTTTAGCAAATATTTTTCACCAGAGCCTCCAATCATGATAATAGGATGAGGCTTTTGAATTGGCTTTGGATTGCATATTGCATCTTTTATCCTGTAGTATTTACCTTCAAACGAAGGCGATATTTCATTACTCCACATTGCTTTGACTATTGTTAATGCTTCATCTAACTGATCAATTCTGGTGACATGAGACGGAAAATCATATCCATAGGATTCATATTCTCGACCATACCACCCTGCTCCTATGCCCAATTCTGATCTACCATGACTAATAACATCCAAAGTAGAGGTTATTTTTGCCAAAAGTGCTGGATTACGATATGAATTACAAGTCACTATCTGCCCTATCTTTATTCTTTTTGTGATTGCTGTTAAAGATGATAGTAAAGTAAGGCATTCAAAAATGTTCTTGTTTACATCATTTTTGTAATATGGAATTAAATGATCATATGCATAAATCGAATCAAATCCGATATTATCAGCTGTTATTGATATGGATTTTGAGAATTCATACTGCTTAACTGGGTCGTTTTCTTGCTGTAATGGTAGATCTCCTCCTCTCCATCCTTGCGGAATAGTAAGTCCGAACTGTACTTTATTTTCTGTGAATTGATTCACTTTTATCAGTACTCTTTACTATATATGACAGTTATCGATTCGTTATAAATTAATCTAGAATTTAATAAAGACCTATACCGACTTGTGGTTGAATCACTAAATGAAACTATTAGAATCAAAATTCTAAAAAGCGACACAAGCCACGTTCATTTTGACGTGCTATTGCGACAAAAATCTAATCCAAACCCTATCACAAAAAGTGAGCCAGAGTGTTATCTGAATGAGCCGTACGTAATAAATCAGTTGAATTACAAAGCTTCGTTTCAATATGTAAATACTATAGATAAGCATAAATAAAATAATCCTCATTATATCATAATGCAAAAGGCGAATGTTAGGGAAGAGGTATCATCATCATCATCATCATCAGAATACTTAACATTTGAAGACATATGTCCAACTTGGTCAAACAAACTTAAAGCCGACCTTGATAAGAGTGATTTACATGTTCTTATTCGCAAGCCAGAAATGTGTATAGTGGGGGAGGCATGGGGATACACCTCAAGATATCTTGGATATAGGGTGGTTTATCTGATCCCATTTATTGGGTGTTGGAAATGTATTAAATTTGGTAACAAAATAGGAAAAACTGCAAAACAGCACGGCGAATTATGTAAAAGCTTTCTTCAACCTACAATTAATGATTTTGTCTATCATTGGAATGAAAAACACCAGCATATAACTTTAAAGAAGAATGAAGAAAAGGACGTAGTAAAATTGAACATTATAATTTAGACTAATTTTTTGAAGTCAATTTAAGACCCTACCGTCTACACTTGTCGAATTCCTAACAGAATCTAGATGCTATTCTGATCAAAACAAATTTTCAAAAGGTGACATTATTCGCACAACTCATAATGTCATGCCATAGTGACAGAACTGATCTACCTTGTGACTATAGGTTTACATAACTTCAGACTTTTAATCTTCAATTTCTTTCTTATATTGAAAGATTCGGTGAGTAATTCAGATACTTCTCAATAGCCCTTTGTAGTATTGCGTTTGGGTCCCTAAGGTATTGGGTTCTTAGGTGAATTCCTTTCGTTTTACTCCGCTTCTTAAGTCACCTCCAGTTCTAAATTTCTACTTGTATACCCTTATTTGGCAAATCATGAGATAAAAAGACATTTGACATCGTAGCGCCAAGTAAAAAAATATCTATGCATGAAAGTGCTGCTGCACTACATCATTACTAATTGTATATCATCATCCCGCCATTTGCAATCATTGCAGATTGCAATCCTGTGCACAACTCTCGGTCTGATCACTTTGACGGATTGCCTCGGCAGTTCTTACCATGAACGCAGAAATAACGATCAAGACACGTACTCGTCGTGCCGCCGAAGCCACAGCCCCGTTTCATTCCGCCCATTCGGCGCCCGGTCGAGCCACTGGTACATTCCCCAGAGCAAGTCGAGGCCGCGCGCGTAGGTGGAGTAGGTGTGGTAGATGATGCCGTCGGAGAGTGCGAACGAGCTCATGCCGGGCGCCTCGCGGGTATAGGTGGGGACGTCGGTGCCGGTCATGGCCGCGAACTCGCCTGGGTCGAGGCTCGCTCGAATCCGGTCTTGACGGCCCTTTGAGCTGGCCTCCGAGTCGAGTGTCGTTCCGACCGTGTTGTAGTTGTAGTCGATGCTGCCGGAGCGCTGCTGTTCCTCGGTGAACGAGATGTTGAAGTCGTAGTTGAAATCGCTGTTCAGCGACGAAGCCCAAGTGAATGTCCAGCCCAGGCGGCGCTTGTAGGCTTGAAGCGCGGCAATTGGGGCGCGTGAGACTGCGATCATCGCGACATCATGGTTCTCAAGATGCACGGCGAAGCCGTTAAAGCCGTCCGCGATCGCAGAGCATGCGGGGCAGCCGCCTGTGTACTCAGGACCGAACATGAAGTGATAGATGAGGAGCTGCGAGCGTCCTCTGAACAGATCGGCAAGAGACGCCATGCCCTCGTCGGTCTCAAAACGGTACTCCTTGTCAATTCTAACCCAAGGCAGCCTCTGCCGCCACTGCGCCAGCTCGTCGCTACGTCGCGTCAGCTCTTTCTCGGCCTTGAGCAGCTCCAGCCGGGCAGCAAGCCACTCCTCACGTGTTCCGATCTTGTGATCTTTCAAGCTTGTCATTACTTATTTAATCCACTAAGTGGTCATTATAAAATAGTCTGTTATTTAAAGATATCTTTAATTATTAGATTCTAATACGTATGAATTATTAAATCCAATTTATTAGATTGATAAAGTATTTATGCAGTTCTTTTAATATTGAATTGTTATGGGAGCATCGGTGTGGAAAGCCTTGTCGGACGATAGCAGAAGACATATGTTATTGTTATTAAAAGATAAGAACATGTTTCCTTCTGAGTTGGCAGAACACTTTGATATGACTCTAGCGGGCGTTTCCACACATCTACGTATATTGAGGGATGCTGATTTAGTGAAGGAGAGGAGGGAGGGGCAAAGACGACTCTATTCACTTAATACTGAAGCAACTTTAGAAATAAAAAACTTCTATGACCAAATGTGGAGTAACAATTTGAATTCCTTGAAAGAGTTTGTAGAAAATAAGAAGAGGAAACAGGGTAAAAGGAAATAGGATATGATTAGTACCAATGATAGGGCAATTAGGAAGGTTGTAGTGATCGATGCTCCTCCAGATATGGTCTTCAAAGCAATTAGTGATGAAAAGGAAATAATTGAATGGTTTCCAGACCTTGCTGTCTTAGAGCCAAGGATGGGGGGAAAAGTGAAGTTCACGTTTCATAGTGAAAACTCTGAAAACCAGGATAGAGATCATTCTCCTGAGGGTGAGGTGCTAGAATTTGTCCCCAACCAGAAAATCTCATACACATGGGATCATAAAGATATAGCAGGTTTTCCACAAACCATAGTAACATGGCAATTAGAACAGATTGGAAACGATAAGACTAAGGTAGAGTTGGTACATTCTGGATTTATCGGAGCAGAGAATGAAATGTATGATGAACACAGGAAAGGGTGGGATTACTACTTGGATAGGTTGGTTGTGCACTGTAACTCCAAGATGGAGGCAAAAAGGTGAGATAATGTTTAATTGTCGATGAGTAGTCAGACAGGTTCCATGTTAGGTACGAAGCAACAACATCAATATCTAAATATGAATTCGTATGATAGATGGACATGAATATACAACGCATGGTGATACTATATTGTTGTACTAAATACTTTCCAGGACTGAGTTGACTTCGCTACAAGTTGATGTTATTACATTAGGAGCTGTTTTGTTGTTACTCACTAAAGAACTTTGCAAGCTCCTTAATGAGAAAGTCTGGACGCTCTTCAGCAATCCAGTGTCCAGAGAAAGGAACAGTGCCGCCCGCCACTAACATTTGTAGCGAGTAACTTCATTGATTCCAATGCTGCTGTGCCAAAACTATATTCTCCACCAAGTGCTAGAACAGGCATCTGAAGCTTAACCTTAGAGAATTCTCTATTTTGCTCTTCCTCTATGGGAAAAGCTCTGTAATATTCAAAACCAGCGCGCATTCCCCCAGGTGCAGAATAATGGCTAACGTACTCGTCTATGTCGGCTTCAGTAATTGCCTCTGGATTATATGCCCATACCTTATAGAAGATCGACAAATACTCTCGCTCTTTGCCTTCTACAAGAAATTCGGGTATGTCGGGTACTTGATGAAACGGAATATGCCAAAGCCTGCTATCAGTCTCTATAGGCAGAATACCCAAGACCGGAACATCTAGTATTACTAACTTGCTTACGTTTTCAGGATGGATGGCTGCATAGGAGTATGCCATTCGTACCAAGCTTGTGGCCATCCATGCAACAATACTACAGGATCCCCTTTGCCTCCAATTACAAAATGCATTTGAATACCATTAACAGATGCTTTATGATGCGAAAATGTCACATTATCCATCTCAAAAGATAGATCTTCGACAGGGTTTTCCATATTAAATGCTGTTTGATTAGATACAGACTGTTTTTGTTTCTGTGCTGTAATTTGCTGTTGATGGAGAACAATTGAAGATGTAACAAGAAGCATGACAATCAGAGCAGAGACGACAGCTACCTTACAATATAATGGTCTGCTTTGACCCAGTAGTCGGGAAAGATTTTCTGTTGTTTTCCAAATTTTCATTACATCCAATTTTTCCATAGACAATAACTCAGTAGTCATTATAAAATAGTCTGTTATTTAAAGATATCTTTAATCATTAGAGTCCAATACACATGAAATGTAATTGAATATGTTCCGCTGTTTGAAGACATTTTCTAATTATTACTCCTCAAACAAAGTAACGCTAAACGCAGCGCATCAAGGACATCATTTGGATTCGACTGTGCCTTGTCTAAATCCCAGATATTCCCATTTGGTTTATTGCTGCCTGTTCTTAATGCCATTGCAACCTTTGAGAACTTGGCTAGGTCTACTCGTGGTTGGTGTGTGCTGACTATCTTATGCAATTGCTCTAACATAAGTCTGTGTTTAGTCCTGAAGTTAACACTATGGATTAAGTTCTCGCCGCCGCAACTTTAAGTCAGCACTGTGATCCCTTGTTTTGTCAACGTAAAATGTGACGTCGACGATCCATAACCTTTACACAAGTGTCTTATCAATGAAACACCTGCAAATGTGATATTTAGTTATAATTGAATGAATTAATGTGCGCATGAATATTGTCCTATTCTATAAGAAAATAAAAGATTTCTAACACGTATTACATGAACTATATGTGTTCTTATTTTTATTTATGATTGAAGAACCAAAATTCCTCATTGAACTGATCCTCTCTTTTTTCATTATGAAATACCTTCCCCCATAGTATTCCAAATCTTGTAAATAGGTCGATAGTGTATAAGGAATATGACTATTCAACAGAAATTCTTATGTATCACAACGAAAAACATTCTCCACCGAGGACAAGTAAAAACATGGAGGACTCATCAACAAAGGTACAGAACTTCATCCTAGGACTTTGGGGCGTTCGATATCAAGTCAAAGAAGTTCAGCGCTCGATTGCGTTCTATACTAAGATGCTCGGTTTCAATCTGGACCTGCAAAATTTGCCTGCTTTCGGTCAGGTTTCGATAGGCGATCTCAAACTTATTCTCAGCGGTCCCGGAGCCTCGGGTTCTCGATCGATGCCCGATGGCCGTCAGCAAGAGCCAGGTGGATGGAACCGGATAGTCCTCCAAGCCCAGGACTTGCCTACGCGTATTGCCGAACTCAAGAAGGAGGGAGTGCGTTTCAGAAATGAGATGGAAGTCGGCCCCGGCGGCAGACAGATCCAGGTGGAAGACCCAGATGGCAACCCGATTGAGTTATTCGAGCCTGCCCGACGGTAAGGAGGCAGCGATGGAATCTCGTTACGATCCTACGTATGGAAGGGAAACGGCTGATCTGATCGGAGAGGGGATATCTGTATCAGATTATATTGAATTGCAGAAGAACGAAGGCAAAAAGAAAAACCTTAGCCACCATACTGCAACGTAAACAACCACGCGGCATTTCCAGAGGGAAAACATCGAATATGTAATAGTACTCATAGTACTATTCTGGTCGTCGATTGGCTCTGGCTGGCTCACAAACCGAACAAAACCGAACCAAGCCAAACC
This sequence comes from Nitrososphaerales archaeon TH5896, assembly GCA_014523625.1. Classification (GTDB taxonomy): domain Archaea; phylum Thermoproteota; class Nitrososphaeria; order Nitrososphaerales; family Nitrososphaeraceae; genus TH5896. The sequence goes on along the minus strand of JAATVP010000120.1, from coordinate 2,089 downwards.
TACATGCTCCTAAGTCCATGGTCATAGCTGTCACTCGCAGTCGACGTTAGTTGATAACCCTATCTCGATAGGCATGAATGAAGGCGAGCGACTCTGCCACTAATGTCCCCGAGTAAGGGCAAGATCACTTGAATTTACAATCTGTAGAACATACATCCAATTGGTCGATAATCTATCTACCAGCCTTCCCAGAAAGCCATCCTTCTACATTAAATTGTAAATAATAGATGCAGTGCATTTTTACCTTTTCTTGATCCTTCTCCTTCTAAGCCTGGTACTAACAATTGCTTTGTTCTTTTTGCCCATTCTAGATTTAGGTTTGACAGCGATAGTAGCAGAGGTACTGGAATTCAATTTCCTAAATCTTGCTTTCCCTGCAGAGGTTGTTCTTAATTTTTGAATATCCTTTTGAATCAGCGATACCTGCTTTTGTAGATGACCAAGTTGGGATTTAATTTGTTTGATTGATTGTGATTGAGACTGTCTAATTCCCACTCCCGCCGAAATAATGGACTGCCTTTGTTTCTGTAAAGATTGAATAAAAGTTGTTATTCTATCAATTTGATTTCCATTTTTCTCTACTTGTTTTGATATTTGTGTTAAGTATGTAATCGCTCGCCTTCTCTTCTGCCTCTTTTTTCTAATACGAGTTTTTTCTTGTGATGCTTCGTTTTCCATGTTTTGTTCTTGTAATTTTTCTTCCTGCAATTCTTGTTCCTGGGGTATTATCGCAGGCGTGGTCTCTTCTACGAAAATCCGATCTTCTGCTATTACAGGTGAAATTGGTTCCTCTTCCCTTTCCTCAGCCATATATTTCTACACTATCTTGTTGGTCATAAATATAACTTGGGTTTGAGTAATCTGGATAAAGAGGCAACGGCGTGTGATGACCTGTTTGATTCGTTCCTGATGTCTGCAGTTTTGGCATTAATCTGACTATCGATTTTTTCGCGCTAATAGTCAAGGGCATTTGTGGGACTATTAATGTGGGCTGTTGCGACGAGTAATAAATCCTTTTTAAACGTTATTGTACTAAGGCCGCCGGTAGTGCGTTATTACTGCGTATACTGTCGCCTTCCATACAAAGGGGAATACATGATGGCAAAAACTAGCAGGTAGACGGCCTTCAAGACCATGGGTCGTCTATCTGTTCATGACATGATCTAGATCGTTTTTATAGTATGTCATGAAAACGCAGCCTCAGTACCAAGAAGTACTGTTAGATCCAGACGATAAAGAGTCTGCTTTCAATGACACAAGGTACGGCGACCTTACAACATATTCTGGCATGACCTAAATCTTCATGGGTCGTCTACCTTTTTTCTATCCTCTACTAAGTTTTAAGTACATTTTTCTGCATATTTTCAAATCCCGTAATCAGGTTTTGACCCGTCTTTTCTAATCTAGATACACGTCTGGTGAGGTCTGCAATTTTCTTACTAGTTTCTTTGCCAATTGCTATTATTAGATGGTGGCATAAAGCCCATTCTCTTTTATTTTCTAAGCGAAGCCTTTCAAGATCATCAAGACCACTTTCCTTGAGGACACGGTTGTAAAGGTTAATCTTCCTTTCAAGAGCTACTTTCATTTTGTTTGGATCTCCATGAGACTCTTCAAGTTCGAGATCCAGTTTTTCATCTTCCATTTTCATCTTGTCCATCAATCTACTTATGAATCGTCTATCAGATGATGTAGACGCATGTATTAATCTTCACAAAAATTATTGAATGATTGATAGACTAAATAAATGGCAATGATAGTAAATTTTTTGTTTAATTGTTACCAATCTAGCAAACCGAGGTACGGCTTGAAACATGGCTTTTCCTAATAAAGGAGTAAGTACTAATTACGCATAAAGGGAATATTGTGTAGGTAAAGTGTTTCTTTTCAAATTTTACATGCAAATGAGTAAGAACATAATACATTTCTTGCTCTCAAAGATCGTCATTATTTTTTTCATTCTCATCTTCTAACTTATTTGTAGGAAAATAATGGTGTAGATCCATCCATTCTTCTTCGGTCATCCAATAACTACAAAACCATCTCTTTAATTTCTGATCATATTCTCCATGTTCGGGCAAAATTAACT
>JAATVP010000119.1 GCA_014523625.1 Nitrososphaerales archaeon TH5896 | reverse complement strand
TTGACTACGTGTTACTGAGCCGTATGCCACGTATTGCTACGTTAACTCGCATGGCTTAATCCCACTCTGATAGCAGTCGGGTCCGGCAGGATCAACCGGAGTCGATCCATGTCGTATTATATATTTATGAGAGTACTGTCGGACTGTTTGTTATTGTGCGGGTCGTGTAACCTAAGTCAGATCCAATTTTTCATCGAATCTCCATGATATGAGCGTAACTGGAGGTCAGTGAATCATTCAATGGCTCTAAGACCATCGTTATTTGAGAGATCATCACTGACGCCGCCTAATAGTCCACGTTCTACAAGTCTGTCACAGGATTTCAATATAAACGTTCGCAAGAAATAAGATTTTATAGCTTGTACGTTACCAAAATAGGAGATATTCGCTATTTCTTAACAACAATTCCAATATAAACTCACACTGATGTAGCGGCTGCTGGCATCAAAGGTGTTGAATTAAGTATATCTTGACTCAACCCGGCATTGACGCAACCCGGTATTTGTAAAGAGCAACTAGATTTCCTCAACTTTAGGGAGACGATTAGAAGAGCTTGCATTTTACCAAGTTGAACGTGTGATAACAATTAAAAAGTGTTCTAATTCTAGTTAGCGACCGATGAACCCGTCAGCAGCCGCTATACGAATTCAAAAAGAATATTCGAAAAAGACCCGAAAATCGCATGCGCTTTACAAGAAATCTATGTCGTGCTTTCCAGGAGGAATTAGCCACAATATTAGATATTTCGCCCCTTACCCCTTCTATACGAAGTTTGCGAAGGGAAAATACCTGCGCGACGTGGATGGCAACAATTACACGGATTATTGGATGGGTCATTGGGCCCTGCTGATAGGGCATTCACATCCAGTCGTTGCTTCTGCCGTAAGGCGTCAGACAAGTCACGGAACGTTGTTTGGTACAGTCAACAAATTGAGCTTGGATCTTGCCTATGCCATAAAGAAGGGAATGCCCCGTGCCGAGCTGATCCGTTATTCCAGTACAGGCTCAGAGGCTACCATGTACGCGGTTCGACTCGCCAGGGCCAAAACTGGAAGGAGGGTTGTCGCAAAGATCGTAGGTGGATGGCATGGTTATAATACCAATCTTCTCCAATCCGTCAATTATCCATTCGAACTTGACGAAGGATTAGGCTTAATTCAAGATGAAGAGCAATTTGTCGAGTCAATTCCTTTCAATGATCTGGAAAGATCTCTGAAAATTCTTGACACTATACGAGATGATTTGGCATGCATAATAGTAGAGCCTGTACTTGGTGGTGCAGGCTGCATTACCCCCGAAAGTGATTATCTCCATGGTTTGCAGGAATTTGCCAAGAGAAATGACGCTCTCTATATTCTTGATGAGATCGTCACAGGGTTTCGTCTGTCCTTTAGAGGTGCTGCACATGTATATAAGTTGGATCCAGATTTGTTTACTCTGGGAAAAATCGTTGGAGGAGGTTTACCGATTGGGGTTTTATGCGGCGACAAAGACATCATGTCATTATGCAATCCAGTTGGAAGAGAAAAGAGTGAAGTTGCTTGTTACATTGGAGGTGGGACTTTTTCCGCAAATCCACTGACCATGACAGCAGGGTTATCGACCCTGAAGCACCTCAAGGAGAACAAATCTGCCATCTATCCCAAAATAAACAAGATTGGCACTAGGATAAGGAAAGGACTGAAAAAGGCATTTTCAGAAGGGGGCGTCGATGTGGATGTAAAGGGGATTGGCTCCTTATTTATGACCCATTTTCTCAACAAAGACATACGAAAAATAAGCTCTGCATTAGACGTCGGATTATCAGACAGAGATTTGCTTAGAAAATACCATTTTGCCCTAATTGCAAAACACAAAATGTTCTTCCTTCCTGAAAAAATGGGTGCGATCTCTTCAATGCACTCTCTGAAAGATGCTGACCATTTGATAGATGCAACACAACAAATTGTTCAATCCGGTCTTCTCTCACCGGCCAAATGAGATGATTTTCAAAAGGAAATGAAAAATATATCAAATCGTATAGATTTTTCTACAAATTGATATTGGAGATGAATTCACTATGATTTATCTCAGATTTGGTTTGTTCAAGTCAAATTTTTATACCTTGAAGACAAATAGTAACCATGGCTCTAATGACTGGCCAGCTGCAAGTAGATGAGGTAAACTTCAAGTTGTGTGAACGATGCGGTAAGGTTATGTTGATTCATGAGATATGCGATTGCTACAACGAGCTTTCAAAGCCCTCGAATAGGAACAAAGAGGTTTCTAAATCGACCAAAATCTGACCGAGTTCTAAACCATTATGCGAAAGTCTAAAAAAGACTTGGAAAATGGTGTTCCTAGAGGCTACCAATGGTAATTTCATGGGCGCGTTAAATGATGGTTGTCTACTAAGTTGGTTGATTCTTCAGATATGGTTGACCCGACAGAAATGCAGAACTAAAGGCCATTTTTACAGGTCGCGGCTGTTGGAAGCAATAGTCCTTGGACTGTCGGTCAAATTGTAAGGCGATCTTTAATGTTTAACTGAGTCGCCCTAATCAAGAACTACCGCCTCCTATCGCTCTCCGAACCCCACCACAGAAATAAGACTTGATAATGACTAAGCGAGCTAGAAAAATTTTTGACTATTTAGTGGCTACTGAGAAGATAAGATAACATAACACAAACTTCAAACCAAAATGCATTTCAAGGGTGACACATGAACCCCGTAAACTATTCAACGTTCCTTATGTCTAAACTAATTTCAGGGGAGCAATCCAATTCGTCCCAATCAAGGTTATTATTAGAAGGGATAATTTCTGACAACGGATCATAACTGTCGAATTTTGTTTTAGAGACAACCGAAGAAAGGAGATGCACATTGACATGTCCTGGATTTGACATCATTAAATTTACACTGCTCAAGTTATCTTTTTTAAAGATCGACTGAACTGTATCGACTAGACCATTCATTGCGCCTACCGATATCCTATCGCCACCCATAACATGAACCAGAGTACGTCTCACGGATTCAATGTCGGTACTATCCAAAAGCATCGCGAGTGAATCCATTGCGGAGGATGAGACGGAATCTCTATCAGGTCTTCCTACACCTAATAAATTAAGATCAACATTGAATTCTGTCTGATAAAATGAAGAAATAGTGTCAAATATTGCTTGATTGGTAAGATCATAGCATTGCGAAATTGTCAAGTCAGGGTTGTTATCGAGAAATGCATCATTGTCAATAACGACAACGGCACCAGAAGATTCTCGAATCCTCCGCAATGAAATTCCTGCGTCAAAGATTCGGCCCTTTTCAAATTTGAAGGGCATAACAATGAATGTAATGATGTCAATATCATTTGTTGCTATTGTTTGAGGCCTCGAATGAAGGGAAGAAAAGGTGGCTTCACTTGTTTGATTTGCAACAGAAGGTTGATGGTTTCTAATAAGGTTACAAATTGTCGGACAGAGTGCAATTCCAGCTTTTCCGGCTAGATTACCTATGATCAACACTGTGTTGTAGCCCGCTACTAAAGACTTGATCCTCTCCACCGATGCTTGAGCATAGAATCTAAGTTTACGACCAGATGGATTGATCCATGATTGTGTATTTATCAGAACGGTAGGATATCCTCCTGTTTCGCACCCTTCATCATCCGTAACTATCGAACAAGCGCACCCTAGTTCCTTTGCAATCTTCGAAGCCAGTCTGCTTCCTAGTCCACCCACTCCCAAAAGTAGAACTGGTTTTTTCATCTTAATTATAGAATCACTTGAAAGTTTATCCAACAGTCCTGTAGCCCTCCCGTAGAGAGGAGTATAATTTATACTAGTTAAAAGTTACGATAAATCGTACTATACCTATCTTAAAGCGTAGCTCAATTTCTGTCACGATATTCCTGGCTTAGGCCATTATTTTTCTCTAACCTAGCTCGACTCCCTCTAAAGCTCGTGAAGAGTATTTTTTTATCCGAACCAAGAGTCGATCTCCCAGCTGTGGTGTCCCGATACCGGATTCTCCTTTCCTGATAAAAATTGGTTTATATGCATAGTTCCTTCCCTGAAAGAAATCTCGACTAACCTCGTCAATGATAATACTACCCTTCCATCCAACCCACTTCATGTTTCTCTCGCGAGAAATCTTCTTGGCAAGCTCATGAATTCGACCACTTCTATCCTTGGCTATTTTAGAGTCCAATCTACCCTCCAGCAACTTCGCAGCTGTTCCGGGTCTAGCAGCATATCTAGAGCAATTTACGATGTCAGGTTTACTATCGGATATCAAATCCAATGTGTCCTCAAAGTCCTTTTCACTCTCACCAGGGAAACCAACAATGATATCCGTGCCAATGGTAACATCACGATACCTATCTCTAAAAGATTTCACGATATCTTTGTACATCTTGACAGTATGGCCTCTCCTCATCGACCGTAATATCCGCTCGCTGCCACTCTGGACCGGAATGTGTAGAAATCGATAAATTTTATTTGATTCCTCGAGTAGCTGGATCAGTCTATCCTTTAAGAAGCCCAGATACATTGGGTTCATCATCCCAATCCGTATCCTAAAATCCCCTGGCAGTAGACTGCATTTTCTCAACAATTCGATGATGTCTGTGCCGATATCAAAACCATAACAGCCATTGTCAGTAGAAGAAAGCCAGATTTCTTGACAACCTTCCCGGGTATCCTCTTCTATGGCATGCATAATGTCTCCAATTCTGTAACTTGTTATCTGGCCTTTTGCAAGTTTGGTTTGACAGAACGAACATTCACTCAAGCATCCAATTGCTATCTGAATAATACTCACGACAGGGTTAATTCTCATCCTGGGAATACTCAACTTTTCCTGCCCATCTGCATCTTCCAATTCAATGGACTTTATACCCATGATTGCAGCTTTCGCGCAGCTAACCGTCTTGGTTAATGACCTTGGTCCCAAGAAGGAAGCGCTACTGAATTGTCTTTGAAGTTTTTCGGTTTCAGTTTTTGCCAAACATCCTGCAATTATTAGTGGCTTCCCGGACGTTGAAAGGGCCTTTATCCTACTCATCATTTTATGCTCAGTGGTATCCTTTACGGAACAAGTGACAATTACGTTCAAGTCATGGTCTTCGTTAGGTTTTGCGATTTCAAAGCCGTTTGCTGAAAGGGCACCTGCAATTGCCTGGGAATCCGCCATATTTGCAGAACAACCATATGCTTCTATCCAGACCCTAGGTAATGAGATGCCATCTCCACTCTTGGGATCAGCAAACACATGATTTTCATTATTGCGATTCTTGGAAGTCTTTGTTATGGACAGATGCGGCGCCTCATTTCCTTCAAGCTTTACGTACATTCTGTTACCTATCCTCTATGAAGAACCGAAGATGTTTGAGGATACTAAACCCAGACACGTCTCCGGCATGGAGAAAGCAAGCCTCATACCACTACCGCCTTGGAGCTGCTGTAGATCTATAGCTACTACTCAAAAGAAAATGACCTAATCATATGTTCTGCAATCGGTAGATTCATCGAGAATTCAGACATTGGAGCAATGTACGAGAACACATACCTTTTCCCATCTTTAAGGGTCCAAATGTCCATTGCCTGAAGTGTAAATTGTTGGGAAGGGTCTCCACTTCCGTATGTGTAAATAACCTTCTGTGCTGTAGTGTTTCCTATGGTATCAGTAACATTCTCCTGGAGTACAAACCTTGGATAATCATTTGCAATCTCAAGCAAATTCTCAGTCAACTGGTTCAGATTCTGAATATCGGGTTGAGGGGCAGCCGAAATACGGACTGTGGGTGGAAGAAGCTGCATCATCGCGGATCTACTAGCGTTGAATTCCAGAACTAGGATATCATCTGCATATTCTCTTACAAATGGAGACCAATCAGTAGGATGATCGATCTGAATGCCTAATTCAGGAGAAACATAAGTTGCAAACTCTGTTTCATTAACAGGTCGCGGTTGCTGCTGGGAGGTAATATTTTGAAGGTTGATAGTCTGTGTAGAATTGTCTTTAATGTCATTGCGAGGTTGCGGCAGTTGGCCTAAAGATGACTGAATGCAAAGATTTGGTAAAGAAATAACAACTACTGACAAAAGTGCTACTGTTGCAAGTAGCTTGAACTGGGTTCTACTAATTTCAATAATCACATACTTCATGATGTGCTGAGTTAAAGCAGGGATTATTTTAATTTTGTTGAACGTACATTTAAGATTCACTGGGACAAACATGCCCTTTATTTAGTATCATTCAAATCAATGACAGAATTTGAACAGTCCGCTAAAGAGGGATTACAGTCGAAAAGTGAACTTCAGGTCTCTTGATCTACGGATTTTTTCTTTCTAGTAGATTTCTTCCTTGGTTTTTCGACCGTTTTCGGTTCCGGTTCTTTTTTATTCGCTTCATCAGGGTTGGTCGCGGCTGCATCTTTGCCTTCTTTTTTCGTTGAATCCTCAAGCTCGACTTGTTCTTTGACTCCAGCTTCTTTCTTTTTCTTTTTGGCGGGTTGCTCTTCGGGTGTTTGTACCTCTTGCTTCAGTTCAAGGTCTTCTGTCCGAGATTTTCTTTCTACTTCTTGCTTCACTTCAAGGTCTTCTGTCTGAGATTTTCTTTCCTTAAATTCCTCATAGAGTGAAACTACAACAGTATCAGTTTCGTCTTTGGTCATTCGTACGCGGATTTTCCTGGGTGGATTTCGTTTTCCTCTAATCCACAAGTATCTGTTCAGATACTGATCTATCTTAATATCATCTGTCTTCATGTGCCTTTTGGCGAACTCTCTTAATATTCCAACTACCCTGTTTGTTCGCTTATATTCTGGAGTAATCCAAGCTTTTCTGAAATTTACGGTGTAGATGCTTTCTTCAGGAGTTTCATTTAGTGACATTATTCCTTCTATCCACCTCTAATCTCAACCAACATTGACATCTGTCCTTCGCCAGAGCCGCCTCTTGGGATTTGTTCTAACGTGTCTATGTGTACGGATGATAACCCATGCTGGTACAGGTCTATTCTGCCTTGTACGTTTTATTAGTCTCTTTTTTCGCGAGGTGTTCTTTCTGGCAGCCAAGCTATAGACCGTGGAGTATCTTCGCCTATTTTTAAGTGTTAGTCCAGCACCTGAAGGAAAGATATCCTATCATTGACTGTGGCGATATGCAACATATTATTAGATGAAAGCGTATTCCATATCCAGAACCGGACAGCATATCAAATGTCTTTATCGCCTGACTCAAAATCACAGGATTTCTGGACCTGCTTCAAAGGTAGTTATCAGAGGTCCGGTACGTCCAGTTCTGCTTTTCTACGCAAGCCCATCTTTAAGAATATGATAAAAGTAGGTCCCGTTCTGTCCTCGCCTGTGTCAGACGAACAGTCAGTGTTTGTAGGAACAACCACCGGTCGCATATACCGGATTGATAGAAGAAGTTCTGTCGTTAAATGGCATATTAATGCATCCAATCCTGTTGTTTCAAGCCCCTCAATATACAAAAATCAACTAATAGCAGGGACCTTTTCAAAATGGGTCTATGAACCGGTCGCTGATAGTACACCTAGTAGTGTTAGTGCCTTTAGCGTTCACGATGCAACCGAAAACTGGAAGTATGAACTCCAAAACGGAGTTTTTTCATCAATCTGTTCTGTCAAAGATATTCATGTATTCGGATGTTTAGATGGAAGGATTTACGCTATAGGCAACGAAGGTACTCTCAAATGGCAGTTCGCTACTGGCGGCGAAGTCTGGTGTTCGCCATCGTCTGATGGGCACAAAATCTTCGTAGGCTCTGATGATTGCAATTTGTATTCCTTAGATTTTGACGGAAAGTTGATCTGGAAAACTAATCTACAAGGCAAGATTAGATCTTCGTCTCCCTGTCTTACAACCGACACTGATAGCTATAATGATCCCGGATTTCCTTCCCTTTACATAGGGACTCAGAGCGGTAACCTCTATCGGATAAACAAAGATAGTGGTGCAATACTTTGGTCTTCAGATTTAAGAGCACCTCTACTCTCCTCACCTTCTTCAATTCAAGGCTATGTCTTAGTAGGATCCTCGAATGGTTATCTGCATTGTATAGGATCTGCAGATGGTTCTTTGTTCTGGAAGTTTAAGACCGCAGACAAGATATGGGCTTCACCATCACTGACAAAAGACTTAAGAGTTTTTGTTGGTTCACTTGATTCGCATATTTACTACTTGGACATACTCACGGGCAAGTTACTTTGGAAATTTCCCACGATGGATAAGATAGACTCATCTCCTTGTCTTGCAGGAGGAATGCTTCTTGTAGGTTCTAGAGATGGCTATCTGTACTTTTTTGATCAAGGGAAGATGATTTCTAACGTATGTTAATGTTAGTATATCAGAAACTTGCTGTTTTTGTAGGGTCTGGCTATTGCCTTCTACTTTACTCTTATAACTCGTCCTACACTGCAGAGTATCAAGCCACATTGTAAGTACGTTACAAATTGAACCATTGGTAATACCAGTAAAGATTAATTATCTGGGTCTGCTCCCAACAACGTAACGATATGAGCGATTGGGACCTACTTACGCCAGGCATTGGTCTTACTTCGATTGGAATAGTAGGAGTAGGAATTTCCCTTGCAGGTATAGCCAAGACGTTTATCGACGGGATGCATGCCGTGTCTTTGTTGACACTCTTTATTGGTTTAATCTTCCTATCTGCGGGAATATTTAAGGATGGATTTCCGAGAAGTCCTAGAGCCAAATCAGCAACATTTATCACATTAGGATTCCTGGTTACATTCGGCATTGCAGCAGCTGTCACTATAAGTACTACTGTACCTAGCATATTTGCCTATATTGGATTGATGATGGTGATTGCAATTCCTGCTACCGTGATAATAGTGGCGTCGTACAAAGAGAGTCCATACGTGAAGGCTATTACAGTGATATTTATAGCCGCGGCAGTCGTGGGCGGTGGAACTTTTTACGCTTTTGGATTGGTTTCTCCTAAGGTACCATCCGAAGAAGATGCTGTGCAGGGACAGGGGGGAGGTGAGAATACGTCCTCAACCGATGGGAATGTATCAAATGCAGAGTCTGGCAACGCTAGTAATACTACAGGATCGAGTTCTGGACCTGTCGTAGACGTTAGTATACTCCCTGGTGCCTCGGCGCAGGGTAATCCCTCCTATGATCCTGCTGTTCTTAACGTATCAAAGGGCGACTCAATTGAATGGACAAATAATGACAATGCACCTCACACTGTAACGAGTTCTGTTGACGAGGGTCAAACCTTTGACTCCTCATTAATAATGGTCGGAGATACATTTCTTCTTCAAACCTCGAATCTAAGTGAAAATAGTTATGATTATTTCTGCACATTGCACCCTTTTATGAAGGCCAGCTTCATCTTTGACGGCGGCAACGCTACCGCAGGTGATATTCAGTCCAACGTGGATTCTTCTCCTGTTACAAATGTGTCGTCGTCCACTAACCCTGATTCACAGGTGACGTTAGTGTATTATTCTGGCAACTCGTTGGTTGGCGTAGATTACCCCTCTTCAATTCTTGCTAACAAACAAAATCGTATCGGGTTCTAGTGAGTTGGGTGCACGAGCAGGTATTTTTGACCCTATTTTTTCCGCGACTTGAAGGTTAGCAAATATGTCCTTCTATTAGATCATTTTGCATCTTGATAATCACGATCTCTATCTCCCAGCAACACCTTCTTGATCTTGAAAGAATCTCAAATGAGTGCTATCCTACAGAAGCCTGCGCCCTGCTCGAGGGGACATTCAAGACTATCAATGGTAGTTCGGATGTTGTTGATGATAGTAATGATGAACAGGCCGATGTACTTGCCATTATTCGTATGAGAAATGCCGATGATTCGATTTATTCCTTTAGAATCGATTCTAATGAATTGATTAATGCGTATCAAGAGATTAGTTCTCGTAACAAGGAAGTAGTTGGTATTTTTCACTCACATTCTTCGAGGGCATATCCGTCTTTAACGGACAAAAAATATATGGAACTTAACCCTGTGGTCTGGCTAATCTATTCGACTCTGTCACACAGCTTCGCAGCTTTTATTCTTGAAGATAAGGTAGTTCAAATTAGTTTAGAAACCTCCGCTATCCAATATCAACCATGAGCTCAGAAATCTAATTTCAAGGGCCAAGTCTTTCAGCGTCTCTAGGATACAAGACGACTTCGCGAACGTTCTGAGAGTTTGTCAGAACCATCATGAGTCGATCAAATCCCAATCCCCACCCCGAATGTGGTGGCATTCCCCACTGGAACGCTCTTAAATGATCTACGAATCCCGAAGGATCCAAGCCCTGTTCTATGATCCTATTCTTCAGCTTATCTGGGTCATGCTGTCTTCTGCCTCCTGAGACAAGTTCGAGGTAGCCAAACTGAAGATCGAAGGAACAAGACAGTTCCTGATTTTCTTCCTTTTCATGGATGTAAAAGGGCTTCAGCCTCATCGGCCAATCTGTGATGAAATAGAACCCTTTGTGAAGCCCGCCAAGTTTGCGTAACGCCATATCAGAAAGATCGTCGCCAAAGGACAAAGATTCTCCCTGGCCCCTCAATTCATCAATAGCCCTTTCATACGTTAATTGCTCAATTTTCAATTCTAAGGGATCTAAGGCAGATCCATTTGAAATGCCAAACAATTCTTTCATCTTATGAATCGCTTCGTCCTCATTCCGGTTCGCCACGGTATTCGGCTCTGTGACCTTCTGCCAAGTCAACTTCAGATCAGCGTTGCAAAGGTGCATCAGATCACTGATTACTCTTCTCACCAGATCCGCGACGATTTCCATAACGTCAGTGTAATCAAGAAAAGCTGCTTCAACGTCTACGCTAGTGAACTCGGCCAAATGCCTCACAGTATGAGATTTCTCTGCCCTAAAATATGGGCCAATCTCAAAAACACGTTCCAAGCCCACCGTCAACTGCTCTTTATATAGTTGGGGGCTCTGTGCCAGATAGGCATTCTTACCAAAGTAATCGCATCGAAACAAATTCGCTCCGCCTTCAGTAGAGGTGCCAATTATCTTGGGCGTAGTTACCTCAGTGAATCGTCTGGACCTTAGAAAATTTCTTATCGTTTGCAATGCAGAAGAGCGCAGTCTAAAGATCGCTGAAACCTTGGGGTCTCTGAGATCCAATGCTCTCGAATCGATTCTTTTGTCTGTGGACGATTCGACACGTCCTGTTGGGTCGATTGGGAGTGGATGAATGGCTTTTGCTATCAAGGAAATCTTGTTCGCTTTAATCTCAAAATCAACATTCTTAGCCTTACTTCTTTGAACTTTTCCCTCAACGAGAACGCAGCTTTGTCTTGGGATCGTTCTTATTTGACTCAACAGATCTCCAGCTACAATGATCTGCATCATGCCCGTAAAGTCTCTCATCAATACAAATCCTAGTTTCCCAATATCTCGAACATCTTCAATCCATCCCGCTACACTGATATCCATATCTACGAGATCATTAGTGATGCAGTCTGCAAGATGAGATCTAATCATTTTTGGCTTCTCGGTCATGGTTTAACCCCAAATTGAATTAATTTGACTGAGTTTCAAATTCCACTATGAGATCAATATTCTTAACTGCCCTAGCAACCTTCCTGATTTTTTCAACATCAATAGGGAAATTTGACCTATTCGCCGACCCTTGACTGACTATTACCCTAGTTAATTTATTACCATCAGGTAACCAAATTAGATTCATATTCAAGATTCGTTGAGGGTAAAATAAGTTTTCCATAAATCTCCTATCTGTACCTTCTGCTTCTACAAACCAAATATTAGCATTGAATTCTCCTTCAAATTTTTTGGCGATAGATGGGTTACTTCTTATAGTAATAATATCCGAAGTTCTCAAGAAGAGAATGTAATCATCATCAACTTTATGAGAACCAATTAATGTAAATTTGCTGATCTCTTGGTCCTTCTCTGCCAATTTTGCAAGTTTGATAGAGGAGTACACGGCTGCTTGGTTTAGCTGACCTGAAGTTAGCTTCGCATCACACTTCGAACAAAGGATGCCGGTCTTTGCATCAAACGTGCAAATAGGAGTTTTCAACGGAAACTTTGGTTAATTATCATTTCTGTAATATAACCTGTTGGCAATGTAATCTCTGACGAAGCCCCCTTTGAAGGTGCACTGCACTGTGTACTGCGTTGTCAAAGACACGTACATGCCAGCCATCCTTTAATCTTGTGTCCATTGAACTTGGACTTATTGCTCAACCTATATGCAGTTTGTTTATTCCACAGCGAAACAACGCCGTCATCTCGTATAATGGAACGTGGCGAGATTTACCGCTCTATATGATTTTAAGTAGTTAAAAGAAGGTTGTACGGTTCATATGGCACTGACCCATTGTATTATTAATTGTCAAAAAGCATGTCCAAATCGAACGACTCACCGCACCCTGATGATTCTAGATTAAAAGTAAAAGACCTTCAGGTTTACTATTTTACCAATCGGGGTAAGGTTAGAGCGGTCGATGATATTTCTTTTGAAATAAGCGGCAATGAATCGATAGGTATTGTCGGTGAGTCTGCCTCTGGTAAGAGTACTTTAGGGGCCGCGATCATACGTTCGGTAAATTCTCCTGGTAAAATATTAAGGGGAAAAATATACGTTAATGGAAAAAATGTTCTCGATTTTTCGGAGAGTAATTTTAATCGTGAAATGCGATGGAAAAAAATTGCAGTAATTTTCCAGGGCGCCATGAATAGTTTGGATCCTGTTTACAGAATCTCCGAACAGTTGCGTGAACTTATGCAAGAGCACAAGATCAAAGGTGATTATGAACAATTCATTAATCAGGCGCTTACGGATGTTGGGCTTGACAAATCGGTTGCCAACAGATATCCTCACGAGTTAAGTGGAGGGATGAAGCAACGCGTTGTTATAACCATGGCTCTCCTATTACAACCCCTTATTCTCATTGCAGACGAACCTACTACTGCATTAGACGTCCTTGTCCAAGCACAAATAATGAACTTACTAAAGAAACTCAAAGCCGAAAGAAACATGAACATCGTAATGATAACCCACGATATTTCTCTGATATCGGAGATCGCCGACAAGATAGCGATTATGTATGCAGGGCAGATTGTAGAACTGGCTTCATCATCTGAACTGCTTGTTAATCCGAGGCATCCTTATACTCAGGCTTTGATTAAGGCTATCCCCAAAATTCAGGACACCTACACCAAAATTGAATCTATTAAGGGGAATCCTCCTGACTTGGCCTCGGAGCTAAAGGGATGTAGATTTTACGATAGATGTCCTCATGCAATGGAAGTATGCTTACAGGACCCCCCTCTGTTCAAAACTAAAACAGGTTACGTAAAGTGCTGGTTATACAAAGAGTTAGACCTTGAAGGTACGAATAACTAATCTGCCTTACTGGTAGTCATGTAGTCTCCTATCTCTATGTAACGCTACCTTTTTATCCAATAACGCCTTATGTTCGTGAAGAATGTGTTTGCGTGCGCATTCATCGTGGATCACGCCAATGGAACAGAACTCGCATGATGTAACAAAATCCATGACTTTAAAGCCCATTTTGCAGACTGCACAAACTTCGGTACCAGTTTCCATATCGCTCAATGGCTTGAGCCAAGGTTCTCGCCAAAGGACAATTGTCACGTTGATTTCTAAATTTCTTCATATTCAAATTTAAACTTGCCGAGCAGAGGTGGCCAAATAACCTCAAGATAGGACCAGTATCTTCGGTGAGTAGGGGCAAACTCGAATACTATATTGAATGCATTAGTGCAGGAAATTCGAAATTTTGTTACATTATCGGAATGTGAGGCCTGAGCGCTCTCATTTAAATATGACATAGGAGGTAATGCTTATCTGAGGGCACTCTCCGAAGGAGAAAAAGTAGTAATATGTTGCAGAGTTCGACCATAGATGTTGAGAAGATAAGGCAGGACTTTCCAATCCTTCATAGAAGGATCAAGGGAGGTCATAAGCTAATCTATCTCGATAACGCTGCTACTACACAAAAGCCTAGAACTGTGATCGACTCCATTAGCAATTATTACATGAATTATAATTCAAATATTCATCGAGCAGTCCATCAATTGGCGGAGGAGGCAACATTTGCATATGAAGAGGTTCGCCAGAAGGTTGCCAAGTTGGTTAATGCAAGGTCTGCTGACGAAATTGTCTTTACTAGAAACGCGACCGAGTCAATAAATTTGATAGCCAGATGTTGGGCTCGCCAGCATCTTACTAAAAGTGATGAGGTATTGATAACCGAAATTGAACATCACAGCAATATCGTGCCGTGGCAGTTAGTTACTGGAGAGGTTGGGGCATCACTCGATTATCTAGGCGTCGGAGATGAAGGGCGTATTGATATTGAGGAATTTGCACAAAAAATTCATGATCCCAATCTGAAATTGGTTTCGGTTTCCCAAATGTCTAACGTTCTAGGCACTATTTTGCCTGTAAAGGAAATGACGAAACTTGCACACGAAGTGAATGTGCCAATTATGATCGATGCAGCTCAGTCAGTACCTCACATGAAAGTTGATGTTCAAGATCTTGACTGCGATTTTATGGCTTTTTCTGCCCACAAAATGCTTGGTCCAACTGGAGTTGGGATTCTCTATGCAAAAAGGGAATTTCTTGAGAAGATGCCACCTTTCATTGGCGGCGGAGATATGATTAAGGAAGTTCATAAGCAGAATACTTCCTTTAATGATCTGCCGTACAAATTTGAAGCAGGGACTCCTAATATTGCAGATGTAATAGGCTTTGGTGCGGCGATCGATTATCTAAACGATCTGGGGTTTGAGAATATTCGAGAACATGAGATGCAAATTACTGAATACGCTTTGGAGAGAATGAATGAGATTCAAGGCATTACGATATATGGTCCACCCATTGTAAATGAAAGAGGTGCAGTCATATCTTTCAATTTGGGTGACATTCATCCACATGACTTGGCTACCATATTAAATGACTTTGGTATCGCGATGAGGTCAGGGCATCATTGTGCCCAGGTACTTATGGAGAGATTAGATGTTTCTGCTACATCAAGGGTAAGTTTTTACGTTTATAACTCAAAAGATGAGGTTAATATATTGATTGACGCATTACAAAGTGCCCGGAGGTTGTTTGGACTTTGAGTGAGGATATTTACAGAGAGATAATACTTGATCATTATAGGAATCCTAGAAATAAGGGGAGGATTTCTGATGCCGATGTAAGCTTTCATGATAGCAATCCCCTTTGCGGAGACGAAATTGATATTCATTTAAAGGTTGAAGATAATATCGTCAAGGACATCAAATTCGAGGGAAGGGGTTGTGCAATAAGTCAGGCTAGTGCATCAATGCTCACTGAAATGGTGATGAACAAGCCTCTAACATCTGTTAAAGAATTAGGTAAAGACGACATTCTCGAAAATATCGGCCTAGTAAATCTAGGGCCAGCAAGAATAAAGTGCGCGTTGCTCTCTTTGAAAGTTCTCAAAATGAGTATGGTGGAATACTATGCTTCGAAGGATCCTGAATCCGCTCAGGAGATCCGCGAAGGCTCTAGGCTTTATTAGCTACTCCAGTATACGGAGACACCTCACAATTTTTCCTTGAATCTATTTCTGTAGATAAAGCTTAGAAAATGAAATGCGTTTAGGAAATGGTCTACAACGAAACAAATTAGCCGAAAATGAATTGTAAAGATATTGTTTATTTCTTGCTCCAATTCATTTCAATAGACGCGTCCTCGAGGTTTAAAAACTGAGGTAGTAGTAATCAAACAATATAGATTTGAGCTATTCTAATTGAAAATGCAGTAGACTAGAATCGCAAATGATCTAATTTCCCATTTTGGCTCTTCGATACCGATACTTTGAAAGAAAAAAATAGATTGGTCTTCCGTCATCCTTAATGTCATATTTTGCATTTAGCATACTTATGGCCCACTTGGGTGCCTAAACTCAATTCTCCTCAATTCGTTTTCATAATAGTATTTTTCGTCATACTGACTACGTTGGTCGCGACACAATTGACTGTGGAGCTGGATCAGGCAATCAGTCGTTACGTGTCTGGCAATCCGCCAGCTTCAGACTTGATTTCCATGTTGACAATAGCTGTTACGTCCCTTGGAGATGTCGTGACCCTAGTCGTAATCTCTGTTGTGCTTAGCATAATCAGAAGGACCAGAAGACAGGGACTCATCCTACTAATTACTATACTTTTGACGGTCATACTTTTGACATATATTAAGCCAATTGTAGCTAGGGACAACCCTGATTATCCTTCTCCATTCATTTTATCAAATAAATCTAAGGGATTTGTGATAGAAGGAGACACTCTTTCTCCTCTCTCAAGGGATTATTCCTACCCATCTAATCATGTTGCGATTTCAACTGCGTTCGCATTCATAGTGGGTTATGCTCTTAATAAAAAGTCCAGGATAGCTGGCTGGTTGATCTGGGGCTTCCCATTAATTGTGGCGTTAACAAGAATCTTGTTAATTCAACACTATGTTACTGACGCAATAGGCGGCTTTCTTTTCGGTTTGGTTATATCGATTATCATGAGCAACATTATGCACCTTGGAAAAGAGGTTTCCATCATCAAGTCCACATAAAAAATGAAAATAGGTTTTTTCTCTGGCGCGCGATATATCTTACTTCCCTAGCTTCAAATTGTATGTTCCTTATAGTATTGAGTTTGGTCGTAAGAGCGATGACTTGTGCCGTTTGCTAACTTCTAGATACGCCTGTCTAATTTCATTTACTCATTTGCTATTTGATAAGATTAAATAATTTGTGTAGCGATTACATTAACGAATTGCAATCAGCTCTGCGGCAGGTAGGAGACTACATCATTCGCCGATGTCAAAGTGAGGACCTTGGTGAGGTGATTGGTGTAAACCTAACGACATTGCCGGAACACTATTCTGATTATTTCTTTGAATCTATCCTGAAGGAATTGCCCGAATCCTTTGTTGTTGCAGAGCTGAACAGACGTGTAGTTGGATATATTATGTGCAAGATTGAGTTTGGCTTTTCAAACTTTAAGAAGCTTGGATTTGTAAAGAAGGGACACGTTGTATCCGTTGGAGTACTTGAGGAGCATAGAGGAAAAGGTGTGGGAAAGGCACTGATGCTTGAGGGAATCAATGGGGTGATAAGCCGAAGAGGCGACGAAATATACCTTGAAGTGCGTGTTAGTAATGAGAGTGCGGTAAACATGTACGAAAGATTAGGTTTTTTTAAAAAATCTAGGCTAAGATCTTATTATCGTGATGGAGAAGATGCCTTCCTCATGGCATTGGAATTGGACTGAATCTGATGAAAAGTAAATTAAGCCCTGAGTGAGCGACGTCATAGGTATGAAAAAGTTGTCGACTTCACATCGATTAGGAGTACTTATTCTGTTGATCTCTTTGATAGGATTTATTTTCTATACTTACCTATTGCTTTTCTCTAGTTATGACATTTTGGTGCTCAAGCTCACGTTACTCTTTTTTGTCGCGGCGATAGTTGGCGTCATAGCTTGGATGGGATACACTATGGCGACCGCAGTCTCACTGGAAAGTGCCGAAGAAGGAAAAACAGACAGGCAGTGAATATGTTGAACTATTGAATTCCCCTTCTGATCAGGACATCTGAAACCAATTGGAAGAAGCATGGCCCTACCTCCCTCACTACGTGCAAGTATTTTATGTCGTGTGGGTATTCACCGAAGGCGTCTTCAGTCTCAGACCTACCAATTTTCAAGGCCGATTTCTTGGAATCAGCTCTTACATGTAAAAAATAATGAATTATGCCATGTCCTTCCTTCAAACTGTTTATTGCGTCTTTGACAAAGTATCTTGCCTTTTCGGGAAGAGGCATCAACACCCTATTGGATTTCCCACTAATGTGAGAGTTCACTAACTCCTTTGCATCCCCGCATAGGCACTCGATTTTCTCTTCCATTCTATTCAAACTAGAATTGAATACCGAGAGTTCGTGAGCAGTTCGGTTAATATCCACATTGTAAACCTTTCTTACATTTCGAAACTTGCAGATGATTATTGAAAATGTTCCTACTCCGGCGAACATGTTGGTCACGACTTCATTTTCAGAAGTAAGGTTTGCAATCCTGAATCTCTCTGTAGAAAGCCTAGGCGAAAAGTAGGTCTGTTCTACATCAACCTTAAATCGACAGCCAAATTCCTTGTAGAAGGTGACCGGATTATCATCTCCTGCAATCAATTCCAATTTCCTCGTTCTATGATCACCGGCAATAGGAGAAGTTTGCATATAGACCGACCTAGCTGATTTGATATTGTCCAAAATTGCAGACCCTATCATATGCCTTTTATCGACCAATGCCTCAGGGATTCTCAAGATCACTATACCACCTATCGTATCAAAGGAAGAAGTGAGCTTGGAAACCTCGGATTCATCAAGATTGTTCCTCATTATTCGTTTCAAAAAAGTAGACATGAAAGGTTTTCACTATCAGTAACATCAGTAACATTAAAGGAATT
>JAATVP010000118.1 GCA_014523625.1 Nitrososphaerales archaeon TH5896 | reverse complement strand
CATTCAATATAGTAGTAATTACCACTATCCTTTTGGTTCCTATCGAGCCTGCTACCTTCCTTATTTACTCGAGGTCTTCCAGTTTCCTGATCCCGTCTATATGTAATGCTAAGAGATTTCAAAAATTCATTCATGCCTAATTCCTTGGCGAGAGGCTCAGTTGCATGTCCACTTGAGCCAGGAACTCCCTGAAATATAATCAGACTATCTGAAACCAGATCGATAAGTTGGACATCATGATCAATAACCATTGCCGACTTACCATATGATCGCACGAACCTCTGCAGAAATTTAGCCAAAGCGATCCTGTCTTCAACATCTAAGAATGCAGATGGCTCATCAAGAGCATAAATATCAGCTGGTCTGATCAGTGAAGCTGCTACTGCAATCTTCTGAAGCTCCCCTCCACTGAGGTGGAGGATACTCTTTTCGTACAATTTCTTGATTCCTAAAGGTAATACTATCTGTTCTTCCAAGGATGATCCCTCAATCTCGTTACCGTACGACGCACTAAGGACAGATCTTACGTCTCCCTCATATTCCTGACTCAGATATTGAGGTTTGTAAGAAATTTTTACGTCGGTATTGATGGATCCTGAATCGGGAATTTCCATGCCTGAAATCATTTTCATAAAAGTTGTTTTTCCCAACGCGTTCGCTCCCACCAGACCGATTATCTCACCTTTCCGTAGCGAACCACTTGCAACAGTCAACTTGAATGAAGAATGAAATGATTTAGTAAGACTAGAATAGCTGGTTACTGCCACATCCATTAGCAAATCCTGAACGGAGCTTGTCTTGTCAAACTTGTAAGATTTTTCCCTGAATCTAACGTTTTCATTGGGAAGATACCCGTCAAGAAAGTTATTAATTCCTATTTTTGTGCTTCTAAGGGACGAAGCTATTCCATATGCTCCAGGTTCTCCGTAAAGGACATGAACGTTGTCCGACAAATAGTCAAGTAGAGTAAGATCGTGTTCGACCACCATCACACTTTTACCCTCTCCTGCCAACTCTTGAATAACTCTGGAAACGCTCAATCTTTGGTACACATCATTATACGAAGACGGTTCGTCAAAAAAGTAGTAGTCTGCTTCCTTGGAAACTGCAATCATCACAGCGAGTCGCTGTAACTCTCCACCGCTCAGTTCGTCGACATTTCTGCTTATCGCGCTATCCAAGCCAAGCCTTGGAATTAGTCTTTCGGAGACCTTTCGTTCATCAAACTTGTCAATGAGGTCACGAACTTTCCCTTTGAAGGCCTTTGGTATTAGGTAGACCAACTGGGGTTTAATAGAAGATTTAATTTCACCAGATGCTAGCTTTTCAAAATGAGCCTTCATTTCTGTTCCCTGAAAGTTTTCGATTACTTCACTCCACTCAGGTTCTGACTCGTATTTGCCAAAGTTGGGTTTGAGATTGCCCGACAATATATTTACAATTGTAGACTTCCCCATCCCATTTCGCCCAAGCAAGCCCACTACTGAGCCCTTTTTCAACGTGGGGAGCCTATAGATTCTAAACGAATTTACTCCGTATTGATGTATTTTTTCATTACCCAGCTCGCTTGCTAAATTTACAATCACAATTGCATCAAAAGGGCATTTCTTTATGCATATGCCGCACCCAGTACAGAGATCTTCTGATATAAGCGCCTTACCATCTGATGGCCTCTGAATTATACACTCACCGCCGGTTTTGTTTACAGGACAGTACACTATGCATTCCAGGCCACATTTTCTAGGTTGACATAGTTCTTGATCCAAAACCGCTACCCTGTGAGTATTTTGCGTTTGATCTCCCAACTTTTATTGCCCTTCTGCTTCTACTTAATGTATTATATGCCTTATGACTGAAAAAACAGGAATCTTAAAAAAGACCAAATACCTTTCCAGTCGTCTATTGCAATTACGTACCATGATCACCTGCACGCAAGAGAAACTGCTGGACATATCATCCCAAAACAATGAATAAAACTAGAAAACACGGTAATAGGAACGTTAAATTTACCCTTCTGCTTGGCTTATCCTTAGCCGGCCATAGCGAAAGGGAGCGACCCGGACCCATTCCGAACCCGGAAGTCAAACCTATCGTTGCTGCTGAATACTGACCTGCGAGAGCGGTTGGAAAACGGCAGTGCTGGCGTTTAATTTAGGCTTTCATCCTTGGGATACATTGCCTTATCATTGGGCTAGATTTCGGCTGTCTCGCCAAGATGAACGAGTTTTAAAAGATTCTTAATGTTCTTTCCAATTTGATCGATTAACGGATAAACTGCTACAAGACCCAAAGGCTCCCAAACTTGAGTTTGAACAATGCAGCAGAAATCAGCAGGTCTAACGAACAATTTTGCAAACTCTTCGCCAGGAAGTATGTTAGCTATAGCCGTAGAAATAGCATCATCTTTCGCCAGATAGTGAGACAACAATCCACCAGTCCAACCCAGAGATACTATCTTTCCACCCCTAAACATGAACTGAGGGTAACATGAGACGAGCTCATGAGCATTTCGATCCGAATTGATTATGCTTATGTTTTTTAGCAAGCAATAAATGTCAAAGAAAGGTCCCATTCTCATTACCTCCTCCATTCCTATGTAATCGATGTAGGAGTCGTTAATCTTAACAAATCCATCTCGGTTGCATAGCCAGCGTTCGTAGTATGGCTGTAGTGTTTTGTCTACGTCGTTGTCTAGTATTCCTCTTCTACATTGTACTCCAGTATTAATTAGGCCATCGACAAGCGAATCTATCTGGAAAATTGGCATGAGGGATCACCATTGACAGACTTTATAATCTCCTGACTCACATATATCCTGAAAGGAGCAAACATGGTCTTTCTATTTTCTAGTCAAGCGGGATCTATCTTAATGTCGTTTCTTGTGAACAGTTACTAAATGACAAGACCTTTCGCCTTCACCTTGAACCTGACTCGTCTAGGACTAACCTAATCAGTGAACGAATGCCGAAGCCCGTTGCCCCCTTAGGATTGTAACTTTTATCCCAGGTTCCATCCTGCGTCCATGCAGTCCCTGCAATATCAAGATGTATCCAAGGAGTTTCATTTACAAAGTTAGAAAGGAAAATTGCCGCTGTAATTGTCCCTCCTGCACGGCCGCCAATGTTTTTTATGTCGGCAAATTTACTCCTAATTTGCTCACTAAATTCAGGATAAAGCGGTAGTTCCCAGAACTTTTCATTAGTTTTTTCGCTAATCTGTCTGAGCTTGGCAAACAATTCGGGGCTATTACTGAGTGCTCCCGCAATATTAGAACCTAGTGCTACAATGCACGCTCCAGTCAAGGTCGCCAAGTCGATGACGGAATTGGGATTATATTTTTCTATACCATATGCGATACTATCCGCAAGAATAAGTCTCCCTTCAGCATCAGTATTAATAACCTCAACGGTCTTCCCATTATACATCCTCAGTATATCTCCTGGCCTATATGATGAACTTGATGGCATGTTCTCTACGCAGGGAATGATTCCAATCACGTTTGCTTTTACCTCAAGTTTTGCCAGACCACTCATTATTGCCAAGACATCGCATCCACCTGATTTGTCAAATTTCATTTCATCCATTCGCTCCGAGGGCTTGATTGATATTCCGCCTGTATCAAAGGTGACCGCCTTTCCTACAAAGAGAAATGGCACAGTTGTGCTGCTCCCTTCATTTCCCCTATATTCTATAATAACAAGCTTTGGGGGTTTGTTACTTCCCATACCCACCGCAACAATTCCATTTAGACCAAGAGATTCCATCTCGTAACGCTCTATTATTCGAGTTGAGATTCGCGGATGTCTTGAAGAAAGATCTAACGCTACACGCGCCAAATACTCTGGTGAACACTCATTTGGAGGTAGATTTGCTAAGTCTCTTCCGAAATTAACGGCATCGATAATTATTTTTGTTTTATCCAACACCCTCTGCCATTCTTCTCGGTCACGATCTACGAGTAAGCTGATTTTCAACAGTGGCGGATCATGCAATGATTCACCGGTTTTTTGTGACAGATACTGATCAAACTTATAGAGCGACAAGCATGTCCCTTCACAAACTGCTTCAACGAAGTCTTTAGTTAATTGCGTATAAGGTTTGATACTGTATTCACTAACATTAATTTCTATAGCCCTCGCGGCGGCCTTTCCCGCAAGAACTCTAATTTTTTCCTTGTCAAGACTTTTCTTTTGTCCCAGGCCTAAAAGCATGATTCTGTCCATAGGACTTGTAAAACAATGGACGATGCAACTACTACCAAAAGACCCGGTATGCTCCTTCTCCTTGACTACTCGTTCAACCATTTCGACAACTGGTGCGCTAATCCCATCCAATACTTTCATTAGACCTTCAACCTCATCCTCGAATACGCCTATAACCACTAGCGGCGTTTGTTTTGAGGTAATAGGAATCTGTTCGGCAATAAGTTTGACCATATGTGCTCATAAATTGGACTTTATTTTAAGGTATATCATTCTGATCTAAACCATATTCATTAAACATGAATTGACACGTTTAGAAGTCCTTTTTTTCAGTTTAATTGAACGACATTGAGCGACTCTAAACACTGAGTGAATATTTAATAAAACAATTTTTTAGTTAGCACGCACGTTCAATATGCCCACCTGTTCAGACATGACATAGAAATTCGGAGACGAATACTTCCACTACCACTAGAAGCCGTTGAAAAACCTGATGGAAAACACTAAATTTATGGGGAATTATCGAAAAACCACCCCGAAGGGAAATTGAATCAGCAGCGCGGAAATTCAAACCAGCTGACATGTTAATATGACAGTGATTAAATTGGCTTGCCTCAGTAATGAATCGCCACTCGTAATACTGTGTTGAGATAAACCTAATGTTTTTATTTTCGATCACTTCGCAATTCTATTGAATAAGAATTGGCGACCTGCTCGGGGGTGGAAGGCTTAATATGACTTTGAAGATGCGGTATTTGGACCTCAAGACAAAAATTCGAGCTGTTAGAATGCTCGCTATAGAAGGGATTGCCGAGGCGGGTTCGGGTCATCCTGGGGCTTCCTTTTCGGCCGCCGAAATAATGGGCGCGCTCTACTTCAGGAAATTAGTACATAATCAGTTTGATCCCTTCTGGAAAGGGAGAGACTATTTCATAAATTCAAAAGGACATTCTGCCCCTGGGTTTTATGCTACACTGGCTGTATCTGGCTATTTCCCAATCGAAGAGATCAAATCACTCCGCGGTTTTGGATCGCGGCTACAAGGTCATCCAGTACGTTATTCTGAGCAGCAACAAAAGTGGAGCGTACCTGGGATCGAATATTCAGGAGGTTCAGAGGGAATAGGACTGTCAGTGTCAGTGGGACTAGCGCTAGCTAATCGTTTGGACGGAAATGCTAATCACATTTTTACTTTAATTGGAGATGGAGAATCAAATGAAGGTCAGGTGTGGGAAGCTGCAATGTCAGCGGCCAAATTTAGATTGGATAACTTGACTGCAATACTTGATCGCAACAGAATTCAGCAGGATGGATTTACTGAGGACATTATGCCACTTGATCCTGTCCGCGACAAATGGGTCGCATTCAATTGGAACGTCATTGAAATAGATGGGCATAGGGTAGAGCAATTGATAGACGCAATTAACAAATCATTGGAGGTGAAGGATAAGCCTACGATCATAATAGCTAACACTGTAAAAGGCTATGGTATCAAACATATGACCAATAACCCTCAATGGCATGGTAAGGCACCACCAAGGAAGCAGACGCCCATACTTCTTGAAGAGCTGGACTGCGAGTTTTTGATCGCCCCTTCGATTATAGCTGGAGGAAAGGAAAATTATGAAGAGAAAATAAGAATGGCAGAAAGGGGAGGAGCGGACATTATCCACTTGGATGTAATGGATGGAAGATTTGTTCCCAATCATACTTTTCTTGCAGATACCATACACAAATTAAGAAAAATCACTTCGATGCCATTCGATGCCCACCTGATGATAGAGAGTCCGGCAGCAGTAATCGACGATTACATAGCTGCTCGATGTGACGTAATTACTGTCCACGCTGAAGCGTGCAAACAGGATGAATTTTCAGAAATTAACAGTAAGCTTATTTCAAATGGAATAAGTCCAGGGATAGCAATTAATCCAGACACAGCCTTACCGGATTGGATTTGGGACTACCTAGACTCGATAGATGTTATAAACATACTATCTGTAAATCCTGGTTTTCCAGGACAGAAATTTATACCTACTGTTCTTCCAAAAATGATCAATGCAGTGAAGGAACTTAGAAGAAATGGGTACAAAGGATACGTTGAGGCGGATGGTGGAATAGACTCCTTAACGCTTCCTCTGGTCTATGAAGCAGGGGCCAGAATCCTTGTCACAGGCAATGCGGTCTATGGCACCCCAGACATTCAAGGCGCTATTCTACAGTTGAAACATTCGGCAAACGTAGTCCTGGAAAAAAAGCTTCTTAATCTATCTACTAGCATCGGAATTCGTGACGATTGGCTCAAGACCCGTAAACATATATTGATTCCATTTGCAAACGAATTGGAAATAGAGGAGGAAATTCATGCTCTTAAGTAAAGGAAAGGCGAGTCTTGATATGCGGAGTGCGTATGGCGACAGCCTTGTCGAAGCTGGGTTGAAATATCCACAGATAGTTTGTGTCGGAGCGGATACCACCGATTCGCTAAAGACTAAGAAATTTGGGAATAAGTTTCCTGAAAGATTCTTCAATGTGGGAATTGCAGAAGCAAATCTTGTCTCCGTTGCTGCCGGTCTTGCCATGGCGGGTAAGATCGCCTTTGCAAGTACGTACGCCGCATTTCTTCCTGGCAGATGCCTCGACCAAATTCGTAATGCAATTTGCTATCCTAATCTGAATGTAAAACTTGTCGTTTCTCATGCTGGATTGACAGTTGGTCCAGATGGCGCATCTCATCAACAAATAGAGGACCTTGCTACCATGCGAGCAATTCCAAATATGAAGGTGATTGTGCCCTCCGATGCGATTTCGGTAATGAAGCTTATCAGTACTTCTGTCCGTACGAGAGGACCTGTCTATATGAGACTCGCACGTCCTCCCAGTGAGGTCTTGTATGATGACAGTACAGCTGAATTTAGTTTAGGTAAGGGGAATCTTCTTCGCGAGGGTAAGGACGCAACCTTAATTGGGTGCGGTCTAATGGTTTCCACTTCAATAAAGGCGGCAGAAATTTTAAGAGAGGAATACTCAATAAATTGTGGTGTAATCGACATGTTTTCTGTAAAGCCAATTGATGATGAACTGCTTGAGAAGGCAGCCAAGGATACCGGACTGTTAGTCTCCATCGAGGAACATAATATCTTTGGAGGTTTAGGAGGAGCGGTAGCTGAATCTGTCTCCTCCCGATATCCAGTGCCAGTTGAAAGGATTGGTGTCGCTGATGTGTTCGGTGAATCAGCAAGAGACGAAGAACTCGAATTGCTCCTGGATGTTTATGGTTTAAGTCCTGCAAATGTAGCAAAAAAGGTCGCTGAAGCAGTGAAGAGGAGGAAGTGAAGGAAAATGAGGATTTTTTTAGACACTGCGAATATTGAATCAATTCGAAAGTACAACGACATGGGTGTATTGGATGGAATAACAACCAACCCAACACTCCTATCAAAGGAACAGGGCTCACCTGAAGAAATAATGAAGACTATCGTAGATATGGTGAAAGGTCCTGTAAGTCTAGAGGTCATAGGGACAGAATCAGGACAAATGATTGAAGAAGCTCGTTATCTGAAAAAATACGGGCAGAACGTCGTAGTAAAAATCCCCATGATCCCTGAGGGTTTGAAGGCCCTGAGGACCCTGTCCGGCGAAGGATTCTCTACTAATGTCACTTTAGTGTTTTCAGCCAATCAAGCACTACTGGCAGCCAAAGCAGGGGCCACATACGTAAGTCCGTTCATTGGCAGACTCGACGATATTGGACATAATGGAATGGCAATTGTTAAAAGTATAGTAAGCATTTTCAGAAACTACCAGCTCAATACTCAGGTTTTAGTGGCTAGCATCCGTCACCCCGATCATGTAGTTCAGGCTGCAGAAATCGGAGCAGACGTCGTAACGCTTCCACCTGATATTCTTGGCAAGATGATGAAACATCCCCTTACTGAAAAGGGGTTGGAAGCGTTTCTTTCTGACTGGAAAAAGATTAGAAATGAATCGCCAAGGTTAATAAAATAGTTTGGGTGGAACAAGATGTTTTGATCAACACCTCAAAACAGATCGACCTCCTATCGACAGGCTCAATTTTTCAATAATCCTATGACTTTTTTCGGAATATCTTCTAATTTGCTAACTGCCAGACTTCTTTCATAATCTAGATACCTGAGATTTTGACCGATCGCAATAGCTTCATCTAGATTTCTCCCCAAACCAAGAGCGACCATGTGACTGCCGATTTTCCGAAACGATAACACCATATGCCGAACCGCATCGGTGTCAGAAGGTTCGCCATCAGTCAAGGTGAAAAAGATTTCGGGTTTGAAAGACCTTACAACTGGCTCGAGCAAACCATAGATCTCCGCAAGGGGTGTCCCGCCACTTGCCCTTATCTGCGCCAACCTTTTTGTACAGATTGCAGACCAGCGATAGTTGGGTGGTTTTATTAACCAACATTTCACTTGTTTACCATCAGTACTAAATGCATATACAGCGAATCTTACTCCCAAAAAGGAAAGGGCTTCGCATAGAGCATTAGTGACTTGTTTGTATTTCAGCTCTACTTCCTGAATGCTACTGGAATGATCTAAGAGAATCATAACTCTAGTCTTAATTGCAAGCTTCAGATCTACGATGAATGGAGTGGGCATAGATTCGACAAATGCTTCTGAATCAAATTCGTCTCCTAATCGATCATGTCTTTCGATCCAGCCTGTGCGCCACTCCCTAAATTTAGCCTTTGTCTTATGAATAAGATCAGTGTCATAAACAAGACTCTCGTTAACATCCAACCGATGCGGGATGCTAATTCCCATATTTTCTAAATTCTCGTACCCTTCATTCTCGTGCCTCTTGCTCTCTCGAACTAAGGTCTCATACTCCGGAAGAATATCCGTACCGTGTACTATCGTGTCGACCCTCTTCTCAATGCTCTTCTCTGTTGTCCGTTTTTTCCTAACTATTTTTTCAATCTGGCGAGAAAATTCTGATTCACTCATTGAAATTCCAAACCTTGAACGTAAGGTTGAAAAGGGCACCAAGACCAAGGGGTCGACCTCCAAGATCTTGATTATCCGCGGAATTTGCTCTTCTATCCATCTTGTCTGATAGTTAGAGGCAAGAGCCTCCTGCACTACCGACGTAGCTAATTCAACTGCTTTAGCCACTTTGTCATGTTCTGAGGAGAAAAGCTCGCCCTTAATATAACCAGTTAAGAATAGCTGCCCGAATCCCTCCAGTAGTTTTTGGACACCATATAACGAATTGAGGAGGGGTCGATTTAACCAGGAAATTCCTTCGTCAAATATTATTTCATCCATCATTCCCTTCCATTCATCAAGGCCTATCGATTCGATTCGTTTTTTTTCAAGTGCATTAAACACGAAGCCAAAGGCATGGTCGTAACTCAGAACCTTAGTTGAATACTTTAGTCTCATCGACTCGTACCACAATGATACACGCCACTGACGATATTTTTGGAATCGATTTCCAGCATAGCCACGAAGGTGAGGAAGAGCGATTTGGCTCTTATCAGGACTCGTTTTAGGGTTTGCCTCTTCTGTGAACGTAACAAGTGCTTTAGGTTTGTCGGACCATCTGCGTGACAGAAAAGTAGCGATTTCTATGAGAACATCATCTCTTACAGTCAAGCCCTCAAATGAAGAAAAGTGGCTCACGATTAGTATCTAGTACTTGTATTCTGAGACACTACTCAAAAACCTATCTAGTTTCCAAAAATAGAGGCAATCATATCCATTACCTTTCGATACTCTACATCTCCCCATTGGCCGTAGACGTTCGCAAATACCAATTGGGCAGCATATTTTGCCTCGCTTCCTGACTCTATCAGCTTTGAGAAGGCAATAGTCTCTCTCATGCTGGGGCTATAGTATAGCTCTTCAACAGCGGCTGCTTCACGAAGCTTGTTGGCTAGTTTGACGCCAATTCTCACGGTTGCCAATGCAGAGTCCTCAATAGATGTATGTCTTCTTATTATGTCTACTTCTACTTCTTCTGGAGGGTATTCCAACCTGAGGCGAACAGGAAATCTACTGAGTAGTTGTGGCGGTAGTTCTTTAGTCCCTACGTGTGACAATGGGTTGATTGTGGCAATAACCGTCCATCCTCTCGACGCAGTAATTGTCTGACCTTCAGACTCCTTCAGCACTACTTGTCTCCTATCATCCAGAGCCTCATCGAGCCGCAAGAGCACGTCTGCTTCGGCAGCGTTCAGCTCATCGAGGTAAAGGAGTCCTCCAACCTTCATGGATTCCACGAGAATTCCATCTACAAATCCCACTCCGCCATTTTCAAGGGTCTTGGTTCCGATGAGATGAGACTCGCGGGTTCTGAGGCTAAAATTAACGGGGTACAATGTTCTGCTAATCTCAGCTCCAAACGCTCTAACCAACGTGGTCTTGCCTGTTCCTTTTGGTCCTATAATCATAGTAAATAGCCCCAATTCATAGGCTTTTCTCAGAACGGGCAATGCGTCGTTCCAATCCAAATATACGGGTGACGTTGATTGAGTCAATGATAAAACACTGACATTTGGTTCGGTCTAGTAGACTTAAAAAGGTATATTACAATTTGAAAAGT
>JAATVP010000117.1 GCA_014523625.1 Nitrososphaerales archaeon TH5896 | reverse complement strand
TAGGCATGCAAAATGGTTCGCTTGTTCCTTATGAAATCACTAAGCAGGGCAGTCTCTAAGGCTTCAGGGCTCACATAATATGATCTTCCCTTAATTCGTCTTTCCATATCATTGACAAATCCCAATAGTGAATCTTCTTCACTTATCATAAGTGTATCAATGTAGATCCCTTTCTTATGACACTTCTGAGCCTCAATTATAGTTTGTTCAGCTATGTAGCTATCAACTTGCCTATAGCGATAGCAGAGATAAACTAGATTTCCCGCAGAAATATCAAGTCTCATATCATACTCGGACTGAACACTATTTAATCTCGAAGCATCAGGCTGATAAAAATGCGAGTATGGCCTGCTTTTTAAGATCTTTTCTTGCTGCTTTGCGTCATCCATAAAGCAAGCACTTGGATGACCATCAGTCACGAGAATAATTCGTTTATTTGCCGAACCCTCCCTAAGCAGTATTCTTTCAGATAATCTGAAGGCCGCCTGATAATTGGTATAATGCAAGAACTCTGAACCTGCATCAAATGTTTTCAGATACGGGATATCTGATATTTTTACATGAGAAGCGAGCGAACCAAAGCCCACTACGTAAATGGAATCGTTAGGAAAGTACTTCTTGTTAAGCATCACTAGACTCCATAAAGCCTTTTTCGCCGCTTCGATCCTGCTTAAATCCCCAAACATTCTAGAATATTTCATTGTTGAGCTCAAGTCGATGCAGTATACTACACTAGCCCGGACATCGTATAAGGTCTCATACTCCTCCAAGTCATCTGTTTTCAGTTGTAGTGGAATATCTATTCTGCTAAACTCTTTTTGGGTTCGGAAAACGCAGTTGAGTAACGATAATGGTATATTGACCAGCCTTATGTCATTTCCATCCTCAAATTTACGAGTAGTATCCAATACCACGGATCCAACTCCTATATTCTTCGTACTATGGGCTCCTGCTTCACCCAATTTGAGTGCCTTCATCACGTCATCCAGGATCAAATTACCAATCCTAGAAAATCCTCTAGAGGTGAGCCACTTTTCATCATCTTTTAAGTATCCTGCCTGAAGAAGCTTTCTAATGATCGGAAAGGGCATGCCCCGATCACGAGTATTCTCCTCTTCCTGCCCATTATCATCACCATCGGCATCTTGTCCATTTATGGATTCCTTACCGGCATTTTCTTGTTCTAGAAGGCTCATTATTATTTGATCCAATTCTTGGAGATTGGGTCTCTTTTCCCGTAACGCTTCTCTTCCAACTATACTTAATAAGAGATCGATATCTGTTTGAGGCAGACCTTCAATATTGTTAGAATATTTGGATTTTCTAGAATCACTGACTAGGTGAGAGAGCTGAAAATAGTAGCTTCTCTCAGGATCATTCATTTGAATCACGTAATCCAAATTCACTCTGGCTCTTCTTTTCCAGTACGACCGGCTCAGTCCATGTTAATCCCTCCAATACCAATTCGGTAACGGAAGCCATCAGCTCTCCATCCAATTGAGGAGGAGTTGAAATAAAATGGCTGTTCACATCATGTCTTTTGAGCCTTTCTATGATCTCATCCTGCTCGTTCAGTACCCGATCGATAGTCTTAACCACTAACTGTTCTAGGTGTGGGAACTTTTTAAGTTGGACTTGATAGTCACCCGAGGAAGAAGGATCAACGCCTAACATTTTTTGAGACACGTTGAATCTGCTGTCGTTGGAGAAATCCTTACGAATGAGTTGAAGTTCTTTTGAATCAACAGTACCCAAATAATCTAATGAAATCGTTTTTAGTGCCTCATCGATAAGCTTCCCTAACAGTCTTGACCTCGATTCAAAATTGTCGTCCATTTCAGAAAGCTCAAACTTTACTGCCTGAAGAATACTTCCAAAGTCACAATATCTGGGCACGCTAGTCACAGCATGGAAAAGCGATCTACTCCTTTCCGATTCGCTTATGAGTAACTCCATCGAGTGTACTCCCATCCTAACACTTACCCCTTTCTCTTGATTTATCTCGGCTCTTGATCTGGCATTTTGAACTATTCTAACTAGAGTTCTTAAGATGAATACGGGAACAAAAACCCTTGATGAATTTAAGCCTCGAATTTCCTGCAGTATAATCATGATCTCGTCCTCCAAGCCAACCGGGTAGTGTGTTTTTATATGGCTTCTCAGACGATCGGAAAGGGGTTCAATAATCCTGCCCGAGTGGGTATAATCGGTGGGGTTAGCTGTTGCAAAAATGCTGATGTCCGGTCTAAATGTAATTGGATATGATCCCGTTGTAAACTTTCCTTCCTGCAGCACGCTGAGCAGTGCTACCTGCTTTCTGGGATCGAGTACAGGAAGCTCATCTATACACATCATACCATGGTTCGCCTGAAGAAGATAACCTGGAGTGTATGATTCGATGTCATAGATTTCGATGCCTTTCTTGGCGATCCTCATTGCATCTATTTGTCCCACCAAATCCTTAACCGAGACATCGGGAGTAGCCAGAAAGTATCTGTAGCGATGGATGCCTTCCACCCATTTTATGCGAGTGTCCAACTTGTTATTTCTGATTGTCTTCTCACAGTCAGTTGAGATAGCAAAATCAGGACTCGTTTTTAGGATCTCTTCGTCGGAGAGCATTGCAACGAGGTGATCTTCCGAGATAGTTATAGGAATATCGTGCATGAGCGAACCTTCAACGACCGGGATGGGTGAAAGCAAGTGTTTCGCAACACTTTCTGCAATTCGAGTCTTTGCTTGGCCAATTTCTCCAATTAGTAGGACGTCATGTCCTGCTAATATAGCACGAATCAATGACGGAAGAACGTCTAATTCGTAACCTATTACGCCTGGGAGAGGCTTAACGCCATTCTTCAGTCTTGAAACCAAATTTCTCCTCATCTGGTCCTGAACAGAAATGTATTTGTAGTTGATTTCTAAAAGATCCCTCAACCTAGTCAGCTGCCTAAAATTATCGGGTAATCCAGCCATAATCTCGGTGTAATTGGGGGCCATCGTGTATGAATGATGGACAGCCTTCTTTACTTTCTCCTTTGAATCCAATTCGATTCGCGAATTCAGATACAATTGGCTTGTATATAAGAAACGTACCTTCCAAGCGTGCGCTTCAGTCTGTTTTCAAGTGTAGTACGGCGTCTAATCATTAAAAGTAATACTTGATGACAAGTACCACAATGCAACTCGAGAAAGGGCAGGTAATCCAATGAATATTTTCAGGTTCTTAGCATGGTTTTTATTTAGGAATGGATACGCATTCAGTGCTTGTCGAGTAGCGAATACAAATACATACTAAGAATTGCGGGAAAAGATATTGATGGAAGCAAGAAGTCTATTGTCGCACTTAGCAGCATAAGAGGATTGGGGTATAACTATTCTCAGGTGCTTTTACAATCGCTAAACATCAATCCGTCGATAAGAGTAGGATATCTCACAGAGAGTGAGATACAAGAGATTGAGGATGCCGTAAGAAATCCGGCTAAAATCAAGATGCCTGCATGGTATCTAAATCGACGGGCAGATATGGATACTGGTTCTGACACTCATCTTATTACCTCTGACCTAGAATTTGCCATCACAAATGATATAAATAGGGAGAAAAGCGTCATGAGCTGGCGTGGTTACAGGCACATGTTTGGATTAAGGGTCAGAGGACAACACACAAGAACAACAGGGAGAAGGGGAAGCGCGGTTGGCGTTAAGAAGAGTGGCAAGGTACCGCCTGCTTCTACTTCGAAATGACAAAGCATTTTGGGATGGATGAGTAATGGGGGATCCTCGAAAACCAAAGAAAACCTTTAGCAGACCCAGAAGAATTTGGACATCTGATCAACTTAGTGCAGAGCTATATATTATTGGATCATACGGACTCCGTAATAAGAGAGAGCTATGGAAGGCTCAAACCGAGGTTGCGGGGTTTAGAAACCAAGCACGAGCTCTGCTTGCTCTACCAGCTGAGGATAGACATCAACAAGAGATAAAGCTTCTCAGGTACCTTGGGAGACTTGGTCTTATAGACGAAACAGCTACGCTGGATGATATTCTAAACTTGAAGATAGAGCACTTGTTAGAGAGAAGACTTCAAACTATGATTATGAGGAAGATAGACACTAAATCACCCTATGCAGCGAGGCAAATAGTTGTTCACGGGCACGTTTCAATAGGAGATAGATTTGTTAACCTGCCCGGGCACATAGTAAGGAAAGAGGAAGAGAATAGGCTCCTCGTTCATTTGGAACTTTCAAAGTCATCGTCTTCATCATCACCATCATCTGCATCAGCTCCAGCTGTGAATGAGTAGAATCAAGTATTATTTCGAACTCAATTTCCTAAATACTACTTACAAATCTCCTTTAGTACGTCAACGTGGTCGATTTTCCCGTCAGCGTTCATGTCAAAGCCTTGGACGACAATGGCCCACTCATGTCCGTCAGCGTAATTTCTCAATATTTGGCTTGCAAAATTTGTCAGCCCCAAGACTGCCGACTTGGTGCCGATAGACCTAACCCCTGCGACTACGATTACGGTATTCTTATCATCGTATGGATTTCGTATCTTGGCTATCAGGCCATGATTATCCATATTATACAACTCACCTGTCTCTGCGGACAGCCCGGACCAAAAGTTTGATTCGTTGAACTTGATCGGAAGATATTTGTTAAATTCTGCCGTAACTATGTTGGTCCCTGGGCCCCCTATACTCACGATGTTACGACCGTTAATGGCTCGTTCTGCCCTCGCGTCAGAATCTAGTTTAACTATGAATTCGTCAGAAATATTGCACAAATTCCCTAGAGAAAATGCCAGCTGAATAGCATAATGTCCATCCCTTGCGGACGATTTGTATGGACCGTGTGGATCAGGAGCACCTACGACAATGAGTCCGTTAAACAGATTTTCTTTTATGAATTCCTTAAAGAAAACCAAATTACTTGAGTCATGACGGCTGTTTTTTGACACAATACTAAACTGAGATTCACCCCAGTCCATCTCTAAACCATAGGATGGATTGACTGTTTTGAAAAGGCGAGCTGTCCCTCCTCGGATTGTTTTGGTTCCTGATTGCTGGATTGCTCCTATGCGCTGTAGTTTTTGCATGTAGTAATAGGCGCTTTGTTCATAGATCCTAAGTTCCCTTGCCACTTGGGCGGTATATTTTGGCTCCGAAGAAAGCAACTGCATAATCTTCCAGGCGACAGGGTTAGAAAGGACATTCATATAACTGACATCTTTATAAACGGTGATCGGTTTGGATAACATCTTGTCGCCCACTCTATAAAGAAGAGTCTTTTCCAACGACTGACGTTGACTAAGATTATATATAAATTATGACAGGTACAAAAAAACTTTGGCCTGATTCCTATCGTGTTTGCATCTTTAGTAAAGCATGTGGAGGGATTTTACACTAAATGTATTAATATAACGGTCATTTCGCCCTTTTGGCTATTTTTAATTATGTTATTAAAATAATTATAAGTGTGTGTTCAATTATCGGGTACAAAGGTGAATCTCTTGCTGCTCCTCTTCTGGTGACGTGCTTAAAGAAAATGGAGTATAGGGGTTACGATAGCGTAGGAATCGGAACTATTAATGATGGCAAAGTAAGCGTGAGAAAAGGAGTAGGAAGAGTCGAAGATGTGGATTCAAATTTGCTTTTGAGAGTGTTGCCCGGAAGAATTGGAATAGGTCATACAAGATGGGCTACACATGGAAAGGTCACAGAAAAAAATGCTCATCCTCACACATCTTGTAATGGAGAGATTGCTGTCGTGCACAACGGAATAATTCAGAATTATTCGGAGTTAAAATCAAAGCTCATGAGAAAAGGTCATATTTTTAGAAGCGAAACTGATAGTGAAGTCATTGCACATTTGCTGGAAGAGGATTATGTTAGTTCTGGCGATCTTAGAGGAGCCGTTCTGAATACAGCCAAGAAATTAACTGGCGCGTTTTCATTTATTGCAGCATTTAGTGATGGGACCATCGCTGGAGCTAGATTTGATGAACCACTTATTGTCGGTATTTCAAACGACGGCTATTATATTAGCAGCGATGTAATAGGATTTTTGAATTACACAGACAGAGCAATATTCCTAGACAATCGAGACATTGTAATCTTGAAGGGCTCTGAAATGGAAATGATCAGTTTTGACGGTGCACCTGTCATGAGACCAGTAACTCAAGTGGCTTGGGAATTTGGCGGGATTGACAAGGGAACCTATGCTCATTACACTATCAAAGAGATCAATGAACAGGTAGAAACCATTTTTAAATCTGGAAAGGGTCAAGAGGACAAAATCGAGCAAGTCAGTGAGTTGCTCAAATCGGCACCTTTTGTTTACTTCACCGGAAGCGGGACGAGTTATCATTGTGCACTAGTCGCAAAGGCCCTACTTTCAAAGTATGGAAGAAGAAAGTCAGATGCCATCATGTCAAGTGAATTCCAATATCTCGTAAATGATATTGAGCCTGACCCTGTAATTGTTGCCATTTCGCAGAGCGGAGAAACAGCAGATGTTCTAGAGGTTGTAAAGAAAGCGAAACCACTAGGCTCAAAGATCATCTCGATAGTAAATGTTCCGACTTCGTCCTTGGCTCGTCTGAGTGACATTTCTATTTCCATGAATTGCGGGCCTGAAATTGGAGTGGCAGCGACCAAGAGTTTTACTTCACAGTTGACGATACTTTATGCAATAATAGACAGATTGTCCGGAGGAGTTATCGGATTGGAAAACCAGAGAACTAAATTGCAGAATGCCGTGAAAGAATTAGTCGAAGGACAGAAATTGATTGAGCAAATTGCTAACGAAATTAAGAACGCGAAAGACATCTATGTATTGGGCAGATCAATTCATTATCCCATCGCACTTGAGGGAGCTCTAAAGATCAAGGAATTGAGCTATGTGCATGCAGAAGGAATCCCGGCTGGTGAGCTGAAGCATGGCCCCCTGGCGCTCATCGACAAGAATAGCTGCGTTCTGGTTCTGAACCCCAACGATTCTACTTTCGACGATGTAAAGGCCAACGCTCACGAAATAAAAGCTAGAGGTGCCTCACTGATAGGCATAGGAAGTTCACCGAGTGACGTCTATGACCGATTTATAGCAATTCCAGAAGTGGATGAAGTCTTATTACCTATTTTGGAGGTAATACCGTTTCAAGTGATAGCATATTATCTAGCACTTGAGAAAAACGCAAATCCAGACTATCCTCGAAACCTCGCTAAATCGGTGACTGTAAAATAGGACCTGACAGGAAACGGAATCTCGGGCAACTTAGCTTTAAATACAGAAGCAGCAATTGACGCCTATAGGACTATGTCTGCTGTGGACAGAGATTATGACATCATAATTGCAGGGGGAGGGTTGTCTGGCATGATTGCTGCATGCTCAGCTGCACATTACTCAACTAGAGCGCTAAGGATCTTGGTGGTAGACAGAAATGATTTAGAATCATTAGGTAGAAAGACACTGACGGGTTGGATTTGTGGTGACGCAGTTGGCAAGAAGCCCGTCGACTACATGAATAGTAGAATTAATATTAATTGGCAATATCCTGAAATCGAACACCCAGTAAAAGGGGTTGTTGCTTATTCTCCTGATCATGAAACCAAAATATCTTTTGATGGGGAAGGATATATTTTAAATAGAAAGCTCCTGCCACAGAGGCAAGCAAGAGACGCCGTTTCAAGAGGTGTTGACCTTAAAGGGAACATTGTCTTAAGAGGCCTAATTACCCAGGGAAATACAGTAGTAGGAGTTGAAGGTGACGATTTGAATGAGAAAACCTCGTTCAGGAAAACGTCATCGTTGGTCATTGATTGTACAGGAGTAACCTCTGTTCTGAGAACAAATCTGCCAATTAATTCCTACATTCAGAGGAAGATACAAAGAGATGACTTGGAGGCAACAGGGAGATACATATGCACCTTTGAGGTTGGCATTGATGACAAATCATATTTTGATCCAGAATATTGCATAATACATCTAGACCAAAATATTGCTCCCGGAGGATACGCCTGGGTATTCCCCAAAGGTAATTTGAAGGCAAATATCGGATTAGGAGTCCAGCAAAAGGCGCTAGATCAGATGAACAAAAGAACCGGAAAAGTCGTTAATCTTAAAAATTTGATAGACAATTACTTGAATTCAAATCCCGCCGTTCACAACCCAAGAGTATCAGATGAGGCTCAAGATAACGGAAATTCATGGGGGACCTGGCAGGTCTCAGTTCGCAGACAGAATGACTGCATGGTGGCTAATGGTTATATTCTAGTCGGGGATTCTGCTTGGATGCCAAAACCCCTAGATGCTGGAGGGATTGGTCCGGCTATAATCGCAGCCACGCTTGCAGGTAAACATGCAGTGAGTGCTATTCAGCAAGGAGATGTTTCTGAGGCAGGTTTATGGAGCTATAACAAGGAGTTTATAGATGAATATGGCTACAAGACGGCTGGTCTTGAGGTGTTTAGACGTATGTTACAAGGACTCTCAAATGAGCAAATTAATTATGGGATGAAGCATTTCATTTCAAAGTTTGATGTAGAGAAAATAACTAATGGCGAACATCCAGAGTTTGGCCTTGTCGGTAAAATGGGACTTGTATTTGCAAGCGTAATGAACCAAAAGCTTGCGGCAGCTTTGAAACGAACGGCAGAAGTGAATGCTTTGCTTGTCAAACATTATGATGATTATCCTAATACTCCAGATGGGTTTACCGAATGGCAAGTTGGCCTGATGGGAATTATGGGAAATCCCTTATGATGATTTGATGTTTATAGATCTGTGGTGAAGCTGTACGAAATCCCTGGGCCAATAAAGTATAATTTTAGCTCGAGGTTCCTAATTGCTTCTCTAAATTATCCATTCTCTTAATAAGCAAATTCCTATTGGACTCCTCAGTGAGCGTTGATCGGGCATTTTCAATTAGTAGCTTAGCTACATCCAATTTCCTCTTAATTCCCGGGACAATGTTGTCGTAAACTGAAAAAGGATAAATTGAACTGTATAGATCCTCCATCAAGGCAAACAAATTCAAGGCTTCTGAAGTCCGTTCAGTTCGCAAGTTATCGTAAATCATTCGCTTTATTTCACCTATAGAGTCCAAAAGGCCAAGAAGGTACGACGAAGTCGCGACATTCAGAGCATCAATCCCGGCGAGGCTGGTCTTCTCGTACACGCATTTAAGTTGGTATGCTTCGACTAACTCTTGCTCAGCATTGATAAGATACCTCTCAAGGTCGCCACGTACGTGCGTCCTGAGAGAACCTAGTTCGGCTTGTGCCCCTTCGAGGAGTTTAGTGGCATCCTCGAACTTCCCTCTATGCAACGCCATAATAGACTTGCTGCACTTCATGATTACACCTCTTGTCCCTTTAATAAGTACCTCACGTCTTTGTTCGACATCATCTAGCTCTGTTGAGCTTTTTTTCAATGTAGCCTGTACATTTTCAAGTGCCATACCGGTTATTTCGTAGCAGTAGTATAAACGGTCTAATAACTTCTTTTATGCTAAAGCAAATAATGGGGAACATTTTACTAATCCTTGTATGAGCGCACGTAAAAAAGAAGAGAAGGAGAGAGTGAATCTTGAAAAATTGACAAAGACCATCTCGACATTAGATACAATAGTTAAAAATAGAGATATACAAAGGAATACTAGAAATCTCGTAAAGGATGTTTTGGCAACATTGAAGGATGAGAAATCTGGTACTATCACAGTAAAGGCGGCAAATGCTCTGAGTATGCTAGATGGCCTTACTCAAAATAGACAGATGGAATCTCATATACGTACAATGCTCTGGCAAGTAGTTTCTACTCTTGAAAGTATCAGGGAATAAAGCAACAAAGGTTTTGTGTGTGTTCACATTGAATAGTCGTGATCTTCGCTCATTTCAGATAGGCGAATGAGTTAAATGGTAGAATGGTGAGAGCTCACCTAAGGTCCAAAAATGTGGCTGTAAGAGAGTATCTTGAGGTATCTAAGCCCAGAATTGTAGTAGTTCTTGTTATTACTGCGATATGCTCTATGCTGGGGGCAAGTAGATTCGATAATACTCCCGAGGTAGGATGGGATATCTCAATGTGGAACCTCCTTTTCTTGATTATATCAGGGGCTATGGCATCAATGGGCTCGAGTGCTTTGAACCACTATTACGACAGAGATATTGACAAGATAATGCAACGAACATCTAAAAGACCGATTCCTTCTGGTAAATTGCTTCCACAGAAAGTATTACTCTATGGGCTACTCCTTTGTGTGGTTTCGGTCTCTCTCGCCGGATTGACATTGAATTTGGTGACGGCATCAATGATCGCTTTGGGAATATTCATCTATGTAGTAGTATATACAATTTGGCTTAAGAGAAATAATCCATCCAACATTGTAATTGGGGGTTTTGCGGGAAGCGCTGCTTCTATGGCAGGGTGGTCTGCCGCAACAGGCACTATAGACTTGCTTGGATTTTTGGTAGGATTATTGGTGTTCTTATGGACACCAGCACACTTTTGGTGTTTGGCTATTAAGGCTCGGGAAGAGTATGTCACGGTAAACGTTCCGATGCTGCCTGTGTTGGTTGGAAACCAGAAGACTGCAACCTATATTTTTTACAATACAGCACTTTTGCTTCCCTATTCGTTAGCTCTCTATTTCTTTGGGCTGGGAGTGTTGTATACAATTATAGCTGCTGTCGCTGGTTCATTGATGTTAGTTTACCACTATAAATTGGCGAAGGAGCCAACCCCGGAATTTGCTTGGAAGGCCTACAAGGTTACCGCACCTTATCTGGTTGTTATATTTGTCGGCATTGCTTTAGACTCCCTATTCTATGTAAGGTTCTGATCCATTTAATTCTCATCCGGAACTCGAATTCGGTAGGAATTCTTTTGTCATATCTTTGTCCACACCATTCTCCTAAGTGGATTGCTTTGCCTGAAATTTGCCACACGGGCTTCCGTGGTCATTCGACCCAGGACTGTACTCTATAGCAATATTCCAGGTTTCCTTCTTCACTCAATCACTCAACAAGAAAGTAATTCCATTTAGCAGATATTAAGAAACAAGCAGAATAGCTACGATTTCACCTTTAATGAGGCGTCTAGCGTTGACCTTATGACCACTTCGATTATTATTGAACGTCTCACAAGTATTACGAGGTGCTAAGGCACGGCACGGATAATAGGTGCAATTCT
>JAATVP010000116.1 GCA_014523625.1 Nitrososphaerales archaeon TH5896 | reverse complement strand
TACTTTAACTGCACTGATCTTCTGCTCATAGTCACAACCTCGAACTGTCCAATGCCTTCAGTTTTCCCAAGAAAATCCTCAAGTTTATCCATCTGACCCTCAGCATCATCCAAGATGAAATCAGTCAGTAGCGAGAATAATCCAAATGCAACTGGTTCCTTGGAAATCGCATTCAGTTCCATTCCCGCAGGAATTGATTCTGACAGTGACTTTGAAACCGCGTCTAGATTTGTTTCTGCATCTGATGGCAAAATTTTAACTCGAACGACAAGTTTAGACATTTCTAATTAAGGTCCTTCGAATCCGCATCCTACGCACTTGTATATCCTAGCGAATTCTCTACAGCTTTCACATCTCCAAACTAGTACATAACCGCAACTGGGGCAATAAAATTTAACGCATTCATCGTTTGGCATTATAGGACGGCCGCATGAAGTGCATACAGGTAATTGTAGCGAACTTGGCATTGATATCTTTTAGTATGGTTTCACCACGGGATTTATATCTTGCTCACTTGGCCCTCCTCAGTCTACTTTCCAGGAGACCCTTAACTATACTTGAGGTAGATTTCACATTGAGAATTAATGAAAGCGGAGCCGAATGAAAGTCGAATTCCCCATCCTGAGAGATTCGCGCTAAGGTTGGCTGTGAAACGGTGGAAAATAATTCATCGATGGCCTTGTTGTCCAAATGTTCGAATATCTTCCTGGCAAGTATCAATTTTTTAAATTCGAAACCAAATATGGAATGCCATTGGTTAGGATAGTTGTTAAGGAATGAGTCATCTTCTTGCTCAATCGCCGAAACGATTGCCCGACCCGCAAACATACCTCCCATCCCTGAACTTAGTATACCCCCAGCTGTTGTTGGTTTGGTCTGGCCGGCAGCATCCCCTACGATCAAGAACCTGTGGTCATCGATAAAATGCCTTATAGGTCCCGATACATAAATTGGGGCAAATATCTTTCGTGATATCGAATATGATGATCCTTTTGATTCGAGAAATGAACTAATGGAACTTACTATATTGATGTCTCTACCCGCTACGCCTATTTTCGCCTTGTTATCTCCTAAAGGAATTATCCAAGCAAAAAAACCTGGATATTTATCTGCATCGAAATACAGCTCCACAGTATCAGGATCAATCCAAGGAGCGAAAACTTCATACTGTCCTGATGGCAATATCCCGGTTCTGTGCCTTCTTATCAGTGAAGATAATCCCCTGGCATCCACAAGATACTTACAATAAACTGTTCCTTCTGTGGTTCC
Source organism: Nitrososphaerales archaeon TH5896 (assembly GCA_014523625.1). Lineage (GTDB taxonomy): Archaea > Thermoproteota > Nitrososphaeria > Nitrososphaerales > Nitrososphaeraceae > TH5896. Next base: position 8,733 of record JAATVP010000116.1, on the reverse strand, counting down.
GACGGCATGAGTAAATTCATTTTCGACTTTGTGAGATTGACTTTCAACTAATTTTGGACATGTTGAGACTGACTTCATCGAATTCATCGTTGTTATTTCAGCGCCTAGTTTTTGAGCCTGAAAAGCAATCTGCTTATCCAATTCCCTCCTATCAATGGCCACCACATCTTGGAGTTTCGCATCAACTTCAAAGGAAGAATGTCTTGAATATATTTTGGCACGTGCAATGTGATTTCTAAACGTTCGAGAAGACGGTACTATGCCTAACTTTCGCAACCCGCTGAGGCTCACTAACCCTCCACAGTGTTCTGGAGTACCAATTTCGTGGTCAGCTTCCAACACTTTGACTGAGATTGACGACTTTGAAGCTATTTCTCGAGCCGCCAACAATCCAGAAACACTGCCACCTACCACTACCACGTCGTACTTGGTTCGGTTCATTACCTCTTATTTGAAATAAATAACTCGATTTATTAATTAAGCTAAGGTCGCACGAATAAATGGAATTCAAACAAGTAATTGTAGTAAGAAAAGAGCTTCGAATGGGTATCGGTAAGTTAGCTGCCCAAGTTGCTCATGCTGCTGTGTCTGGCGCAGAGCAAGTAATGACGAGTCATCCTTCATGGTTTATGAAATGGTTCAATTCCGGTCAGGCTAAGATCGTTGTTAAGGTTCATTCTCTCGAAGAATTGCACAACATAAAGCGAAAGGCACAAACTTCAGGGCTTTCTGTAGTTCAGGTACAAGATAGAGGGTTAACACAAATCCCCGAAGGGACTGTAACATGTCTTGGAATTGGGCCTGCCCCGTCCTCACTAATCGATCGGATAACTAAGGATCTGAAACTATTGTAAGAAACTGAAATAGAACAGTTGAGGCAACAAACCTAGTCTTAATCCGGTGCCAGCTCAATTGACCAGGACCAGGTGCTCCGTTCTTATGGTAAAATAATCAAGAAGTTAGATACTTATCACTTTTCTTTATCCGGAAGAAGAATTCAAACATGCATGAAAATTGGGAACTACATGTCGGCCAATTTTCTAATACGAGTTATCCATGATGATTCGTCATCGTTCTTGAAATTCCATCTGTTATTTTCAGATAGATAATTTTTCCCTCTACTTTGATCTAGGGTACTAAATCCCTCTGCTCTCTCTGAAGCCTTACTTCCCCCGGGACCTTTTTCTCCTTCAGTAAAATTCCGCCTCTTGCTCATTGAGTGCTCCAAGTTGGGTGAGGTTTCAATTGAAGTAGCACTAGACATTCTCACATCTTGTGCCTCGTAATCATGAATAGAACTTGGATAAACGTGACTATTGGGCATACGAGAATCAAATTGCTGCCCTGAATGATTTGTCGAAGAATCTGAAAGGCCCTCTTTAAGCAGTTCCATTTTACCTGTCAATTGACCTTTTCCAAATTCAGAGAAACCGTGTTCCTGGAGAAACGGCATGTATTTCAGTATTATTCCAAAGTCCGCGAGCTTCCTACTAACTTCTTCTGATGTAAAAACGCTCATTAAACCAATTGACGCATCCAACTACATAAATATCCAAAAGTTCATTGTAATTGTTAAGCTGGAGCAATAAAGCTGATAACACACTTAAATACTCCTTGAATCGAAGTTCCAAATTCTCCTTGAGGTTTGAATGTTCTCGTGATGACATAGCTGTCTATAGGCAATCTAAATTATTAGCATTGAACTATTTTACCAAAACGATACAAGTTCAACTTTACCACATTACCATCGGCATCAGAAATAATTGTTCGAGGTTCGTTGATCAACGACTTAATTTGCGCTATCTATGTTTTCGAAGGACTGATGATCTTGGGTGGCCACAAGACAACGTAGCCCTATCGGATGCCTTCGATGGATTTATTAACATGCTATTATCGTAGTCAATAGAGTTCCATGTCCCGCTTTCGAATCGACAAGGACTCTCTAGGAGAGATTAAGGTCCCCTCTGATGCATATTATGGCCCATTTACAGTAAGAGCCAACAATCAGTATAATATTACAGGACAAAGATCACATCCGGATTTAGTTAGAGCGTACGTTATGATCAAAAAGTGTGCGGCTCTGTCCAATTTCGAACTGGGAGCTCTTCCCGAAGAAGTTTCCAGCGCAATTGTAAAAGCTTGTGATAGATTGCTTTCAGGCGATTTCTTAGATCAGATCATCATTGAGCCAATTAATTCAGGTGCTGGAACAGCTTTTAATATGAACATTAACGAGGTAATCGCAAATATTGCGCTAGAAACAATTGGCGAGGAGAGAGGAAAGTATGAGATAATCAACCCCAATGATCATGTAAACATGTCCCAATCAAGTAACGATACGTTCCCCACTGCAATGCATCTGTCTATATTGCTGGGTCTAAATAATTTCTTGCAGGCCATAGACTTACTAATCAAGTCTCTGAAAAAAAAGAGTGTAGAATTTAAAGATACTATGAAAATTGGGAGAACTCACTTAATGGATGCACTTCCAATCACACTAGGAGATGAGTTTAGCGGATATTGTTATTCAATTGAAAGCGCCAGACAGAAGATAGTGCAAGCATCAGAAAACCTGTATGCTGTTGCCTTAGGAGGTACGGCAGTGGGTAGTGGCGCTAATTCGCCGACTGGATACAGGGAAGTTACAATTCGCTATCTTAGAGACATATCTCGGCTAAACATGATCTCATCTGAAAACTTTTACTTTGCACTCCAAAGCCGATTTGATGTTACATGTTATTCTTCCTCAATCAGAAACCTCGCGGTAGAACTAATCAAGTTAGCTAATGACTTCAGACTAATGGCATCTGGACCTACTGCGGGGTTTGCCGAAATAGTCATCCCAGCAGTGCATGCAGGCTCTTCGATAATGCCAGGCAAGATTAACCCGTCTTTGGCCGAGTGTCTTAACATGATCTGCTTTAACGTCATTGGAAATGATTTGGCGGTAACGATGGCATCTCAAGCGGGTCAGTTTGAGTTGAATGTTATGCTCCCAGGAATGTTGAAATGGGTTTTAGATTCTATGGATATGCTCAGGAACTTTTTACCAGTATTCACAGCTAATCTTATAGAGGGCATTCAAGCAAACGAAGACAAGCTTTCTACGTATGTTTATAAAAGCCCCGTACTCGTTACTGTTCTAAATCCCTACATAGGCTATGTAAAGGCGTCCGAAATTTACAAAAAAGCACTGGAAACAAACAGGAATGTGAAGGACATAGTTGTAGAAGAAGGCTTAATGAAGGCTGAAGATGTAGAAAAGGTGTTCTCACGTTCAAATCTAATTGGAAAAAGGGAGTAGGAACGGGAAAGAACAAACCAGAGCGAATGGTATAAAATAAGAGGGCCTTCGAGTTTATCTCGAAGTTATCGTATTTGTTATTTCTACTACTTCATTAAGGCCATTATATATTTGTAAAAATTTCTTGCCCTTAGCTGTTATCTTGTATTTTCTTGGAGTATCCAAGAATTCGATAAGGCCATTTCCTAATAAAAGACTCAGATAGTCTTTAAGATGATGATACGACAAAAATGACCTGTACATAATCCTTTTTTGAGATGCACCACTTTCATCCGATGAGTTCTGGAGAATTAATGCAATAATTTCTAACCTATTCCTATGCTTCATCAACTGGCATACGCCATCACTTAGAATAAAAGGGGCGCGACTGAGTATTATAGTATTGTTTTTTTTTAGATTAATGTAAATGTTTTCTTCTGCCGATTCTATCGAATAAAGGTTTGATAGCATGGTACTGGTATAAACGCTTGACAGAGATTGTCTTAATAGTAAATGCTGATCAAAATGGTACCTAGTACCTAGTACCTCATCAATCGATGCATCAGAGGGGCCAAGCAGATTGAATCTTTTGCAAAATCAGACGATATGAATATCACAATAGATAAATAGAATACGGGATTTCATCTCACTTCTCATTTCATCACGAATAGTTTGTATTAGTTTAGTTTTATTAACTAAGTGAATGTATTACAATTGTGGGCGGGAAGCTAAATGACATTCGAGAAACTTCTTCGAATGCGATACAGATAATTCGAGACCTCAAAAATCCCGAAGTACATGAATCTTTGAATAGAGTTAAAGATATCACAGCTACGGTCAAAGAGATTGTCGAGTCCTTCAAGGATCCTTCGATGGTCAAAAACATTGAAAATTTTAGGCTAACATTGGAGTCGATTGAAAGGATTTCTACGAAGATTGATAGCATACGTAACGATTCTCAGAATTCAGGTTTAATGGATGAAATCTCGAGCACCATAAGAGGGTGCAGACTTGCATTAGATACTATTAACAGCGAGGGAGGTACTAAGGAATTGGTAAGTGCATCCAAAAATTTGATTTCGGAAATTAGTTCCATGGTATTGGAAATAAAGCAGCTCGTGCATCGCATTGGAAGTACAGAGGGGACTCCCGATATTGCAGGAATAGTAGACAATGTTAGAGATATTAGTAACTATGCAAAATCCGTTCGTGAGGATTTTAAATAACGAATCCAATTGATCTTTATGGGCTGCGGAATAACTATTATGATGTTTCAATTGGATTCGAAATGTTGCAATTGGATTCGAAATGTTGCAATTGGATTCGAAATCAAGCTAGCTTTAGTTTCCTACGTTTCATTGAAGGCAATGAGAAGTCTGTTTATTAATGACTCGAGACCTACATATCTCATCAAAATTAGGGAAATCTCAGGCAGCGGATCTCTTCCTTTAAAACCTTCATCGAACTTAAGCTCTATCTCCCCTTCACTCGATTTGAGGTAAGCGGTTATTAGTGAGTAATATCCTCTCTCCTTATCTGATCCTTCTAGATATTGTCTGAGTTCAACTCTTTCAATGGATACGTTGTTGACCGATAATAAATCGTCTTCGAATAGGACCACCCGATCTATTGGCGCGCTTGATATTCTTAGCCTTTCGATGTCTGTCTTGATATCCAGACCAATCACTGATACTCCAAGAACCTTATCCATTCAGGAAACCATAAGTTGACTTCGGCTATCCCTACCGCTCTAGCCAATGAGGTAGGAGAATTATAATAGACCCTATCTGCACCTATTTCGTGGCTTATTAGACCATTGATTTCATCGATAGATGATACTTTTCCAACATACTTGTTGGCGACAAAATCTCGATGCTGCGTGTAGAGTCCAACCTGTCTGCCATCAATTGTTGGTGGATAGCTAACTACTACAATAATCTGCTTTGCCCCCGCTTTCTTCAGGTAATAGATTGTTTCCTTAACCGTAGCACCAGTTTGAATGGTACCCTGGATTGTTCCAATGCTTTTATCCGAGACCAAATTCTCCACAACAAATTTCAAGGACTTACTTGTTGTTAATAGTTTGTACTTGCTTACTTCCTCTGAAAAGTCAATCATGTGATCGGAATCATCATATCGATCCTTTATGACACCCTCGCCAATTTCAAACATCTTATGATTTTTTTGGTATTCCAAGCTAAAACCTAACCCCATAGGTCTCGTGTAGTCGGGTTCAGCAAATGCAGATTCAATCTGGAATCTGCCTGAAAGAAACTTCGACTGTTCCCTTCCGATATTTTTCCTTATTTCATAGATACTTTTGCCGTTTACGATAGATGCCGCATTCGATTCCCTGATAAATTCGAAAGGGTCTACCACCATATTAGGTGATATTTGTGTTGTCAACGTGATAGGACCAGATTTTCTATCTAGTTTTAGCAGTTCCCCCGGAGCCACATCTCTGAATGTGAGATCTCTTAACGAAATCCGTAAAGAATTTTCAGATGCAATGACATGTAATGTCCCTTTCTTGTTACTTCCTAGCACTAAAGGCTTGAACCCCGTGCTATTTCGATACGCATAGATGTTGCCGTCTACCCGTACAAGCATATTTCCCCTCAAGTGTCGATCTAAGAAGTCGGTAGCTTTGGGCGGATCACGATTTTTGGTCAGAAGTATCTTGAAAATGCAATAGATTTGATACAGCGGATCGCTGTCCCTTGCTCCACCTATCATAGGATGCAGGTATAATTTTTCGGTATCTACCAAGAATCCATCCAGGGCGATTTGACTGTGTCTAAAGCCACTTGACTCCGGCCGACGCTTAGATAGAAATCCAATCCCATCATATCCGGTGAGTTTATGCTCGTTTACAATTCTGAAAATCTTTTCCTCGTACGGCAAAGGGCCGTCACCTTCGGCAACATTCTTTTCCACCATTATTTTCCAGTAGGCCTTGCCTCTGTGCTGGAGCATTCGCATACAATGGGCCAGAATGTAGACAACATTTTTTGCTCTTCTAGTTTCGGCGTCTGACACAGCGACAATTCCAGCCAAATCAGGTTCTCTCCTAAAATGCTTGATAAATTCTGAGTAGATATTTAAGGTTACTGCCTGAATTACAGAAAATGACCTAATGCATAGGCTATTTGATTTCTCTATAATGTGAAGTATGTCTATATATAATAATGTCGTAACAACTGGGCATAATTGCTAATTGGCATCATTGGTAAGTCAAATGTCGGTAAGTCAACATTCTTTAATGCTGCTACAAGCCAAGGAGTTCAGACTGCTAATTTTCCATTTACAACGATAGAACCGAATATTGGCATAGGATATGTAAGGACAAAGTGCGTATGCAGAGAATTCCAAGTTCGGGATAATCCGTTGCATTCGATGTGTATCGACGGTAGCAGATTTATTCCAATCAGAATGCTAGATATTGCAGGGCTTGTACCAGGTGCTCACAATGGCAGGGGCTTGGGTAATCAATTTCTAGATACTGCAAGAGAGGCTGATGCTCTGGTGCATGTCGTAGACGTAGCTGGAAGCACAGATTTAGAAGGACATGCAGTAGGTCCAGGAACAGGCGATCCAATGAAAGATATAGAATTCGTATTAGAAGAATTCGACCTGTGGTTGGCTACAACTCTGAAAAAAAACATAGAAAAAGCATCGAGAGATTTGCATGGGGCCCCAGATAAGATATCAAAGGTATTATCAAGACAACTTTCAGGATTGTCGGTGAAGGAAAGTCAGATTGTTACTTCGTTGAACCAAACAGGACTTGGTGATAAGAAGTTATCTTCCTGGTCCCCCTCTGATCTTTTATCGTTCTGTCAAACACTAAGGAAGTTGGCAAAACCAATGTTAGTAGCTGCGAATAAGGCAGATTTCATAACAGCTGAACCGAACCTGGTAAGACTGAAGAGCCTCGAGACTGAGGTCATCCCCTGCATTTCCGAGGCTGAAGTCATGCTCAAGCTCGGATCAAAAAACGGAATGCTACGGTACCTTCCTGGAGACAGCTCATTTGACATTAATCCAAAAGCGTTACTTCGGGAAGACCAAAAGAAAGCATTGGCAAAAGTACGGGCAGTTATAATCAAGTATGGTTCAACGGGTGTTCAGCAGATTTTGAATAGAGTGTGTTTCGGGCTTCTTGGGATGATTGTTGTTTACCCTGTTGAGGACGAAAACAGACTTACTGACAAGAATGGGAATGTACTCCCCGATGCTTATCTGTTGTCAAAAGATACTACTGCGAAGGAGCTTGCTGAAAAGGTGCATGAACAATTGGGCAAAGGTTTCCTTTATGCTATCGATGTGAGATCTAAACAGAGAGTAGGAGCAGAATACAAGTTAAGGGATGGAGATGTTATCAAAATAGTTTCGGCCACCAGTAGAAGATAGGAGATAGGACTCTCTTTGTTAGCCTTAGGAATAGAAAGTACAGCTCATACCTTCGGATGTGCCATTGCAGAAATGAAAGGAAAGAGAAAAGGAACCTTCAGGATATTGTCTGATGTACGCTCGTCTTATAGGCCTCCTGAAGGTTCCGGTATACACCCAAGAGAAGCATCTAGACATCACGCGAATGTGTGCAGCAGGATCTTGAAAGAAGCAGTTATGCGTTCGTCTCTCAAGATGGAAGACATAGACATAATAGGCTATTCCGCAGGCCCCGGATTGGGACCATGTCTAAGGATAGGAGCTGTTCTAGCTCGCCTTTTGTCCACGTACTATAGGAAGCCATTGGTGCCTGTCAATCATGCATTAGCTCACATTGAACTGGGTGCCTGGCTGACAGGTGCAAGGAATCCTTTAGTCATTCTGGTTTCAGGGGGACACACGATGATTCTGTTGTACTTTAATAAAAGGTGGAGAATATTCGGAGAAACCTTGGACATCACCATAGGTCAACTACTTGATCAATTTGGCAGGTCTTTAGGCTTTTCATCCCCGTGTGGATCGATGATTGAAAGATTAGCAAGTAATTCCAATAAAGAGTATTCCGGGATACCGTACACGATTAAAGGAAATGACGTTTCATTCAGCGGGTTGCTTACTGCAGCAATAAAACGTACTAAGGGTGGGAGTTTTGATATCGGCAATACATGTTACTCTTTACAGGAAACTGCGTTCGCAATTTTGGCCGAGGCCACCGAGAGAGCTATTTCGTTCACAAACAAGGATGAAGTGATGGTAGTTGGTGGAGTAGCGGCTAATAGACGTCTCGCAGACATGTTAAATTATGTTTGCACCAGACACAGTAGTAAACTGCATGTCTGTCCTATCCATTATGCGGGAGACAATGGCGTCCAAATTGCGCTAACAAGCCTCATTGATCATGTGAATTCGAAAGTGAGTGTAGCGCCAGAAAATGGGTTTATCGATCAAGCATGGCGTTTGGACTCTGTAAATGTAAGATGGAGATAATCAACGCCAAT
>JAATVP010000115.1 GCA_014523625.1 Nitrososphaerales archaeon TH5896 | reverse complement strand
CAACTTCGTTTTGCTTCGTTAACTTGTGTCATTATTTCTTTGGCCCAATGCCCTGTATTTAGGACGCCGAACTTGTAAGACCGATCAATTAATTCGACGACAACTTTTGCAATGATAAAACCCTCTGACTTTGTTGCTGAAATCTTTTCAAGTGGAATGTCGAGCAGGACTTCTTCAGTCTTCTTGCTCAAGGTTGTCATTCTACCTTCTGTTTTTTCGAAAATGAGTCGTTGGTTTGTCAACGTCAATATTCCATTCTTCAACTTATCCTCAGCGCAGTCTTCCTGTATAATCAGTTTTTCTCCAGGTCTTGGTACAGCCCCACTCACACTTTTATGATATTGCTCAGATTTATATTACTGTTGTCGGACAAACTTCCGATCCTACTCAAGAAAGGGTCTGAGGCAGATCTTTTGCTAATTGATTGGTACGGCAAACGAGCACTATCAAAATTGAGAACAGAGAGATTATATCGGAATCCTATCTTAGACAAGGAGCTGAGGCATAGAAGAACTATTCGTGAGGCAGAGATGCTTTCGAAGGCCAAAGAGGCCAGGATTAGATCTCCGTACGTATATTTCTTGGATACATACCGGAATGAAATAATTATGGAGTACATCGAAGGTGCAAATTTAAAGAGTGTTTTTTCGGCTAATCTTGCCTTAAAATTAGGAGAATGCATAGCAAAGCTTCATTCCAGGAACATAATCCACGGAGATATAACTACCTCTAATTTTATTCTTGAAAATCGCTCACAGGATAATTATACGGAGCTCGCAATAATCGATTTTGGTTTGTCTTTCTTCTCTCAAAGGCTGGAAGATATGGCATCAGATGTGCGGATGCTCAAGGAAGTCCTAAATAGTGTGCACTATGAAATTTTTGATCAAGCTTTCTCGAATTTCTCTGAGGAGTATTCGTCATTCAGCCCTTCTGGTCGAGGGAGAAAGGTGTTGCGAAAGGTTGACGAAATACAGAGTAGAGGAAGATATTCACGTATTGCGAATTCCTATTAACACTGATCCTAACATACCATTCGCCTGTTGGTATTGGATTAATAATGACTTATAGTTGAATCTCATCTAGTATCTCAAATTGGGACAGACTAAATTCAAGGAAGTTTATTTTGTAAGTTCGAACTCCAACAAGTACAGAGAAATTGTACCAATATTGAGCCACCACGGAATAATATCCCGATTTGTCAAGATATCACTTAAGGAAATCCAATCCGAATCAATATATCAAATAGCAAAGGCCAAGTCGGCAAGTGCGTTTGAATATCTTCAAAAGACAGTCATCATTGAAGATGACGGTTTTTACATAAGTTCATTGAAAGGTTTCCCGGGACAGTATTCATCATTCGTTTACAAAACCCTAGGCAACCAAGGTTTGTTAAAACTAATGGAAAATGAAACTGATCGTAAAGCGTATTTCATTTCGGTAATTGCATACAATGATGGTCTTGCTCTCAAGACGTTTACCGGCAAGACTGAGGGTACTCTGAGCAGATCAGCTACTAATGGCGGTTGGGGCTTTGATCCCATTTTTGTTCCGAAACACACCAGTAAGACGTACGGGGAGTTAAGCCAATTGAATAGAAAGTCTGTTTTCTCTCATCGTTACAAGTCGATTGAGAAGTTTTCAAAATGGTACATTAGGATACTTCTAGACGAAACTCATTGATATTAGGAAGTCGAAGTTCCCACCTATCTCATTGCTCACACATGAATTACCTCATGGTTGTTTGGATTTCTTGCAATATCAGTAGTGTTATAAAAAAACCTAGGTATCTTCATCATCTTCGTTATCGTCGCTTTCACTCATTTCCCCATCTTGAGAATCACTTGATTCGTTTTCCTCAAGACTCTGAGGGATATCATTTATGGTGACGTTCACTTCATCTGACGAAATTTGTGTTCCATTAGCGGACGCAATAAATCTGAATGTCAATTTTGAATCTATATCTACCGCTGGTGCTTGAAAGCTAATTTGCTTTACATTTTGCTGTCCTAAAGATGCTTTGACTTCGCCACCTACCTGCCTCCATTCATAGGATAACTGACTACTATTTGTAGAGGCAGAGTCACCACTGAGAATAACCTCCATACCCTCGTTTACAATCTGATCAACTCCAGCTAAAGCCTTTATAGAAGAACCATTCTCACCTCTCTCCGCGGAGGAGTTTGAAACAAGCGTTGTTTCCGATTGGTTTAAAAACTGAATGGCTGAGGCGTTGGGCGCCCTAATAGACCCAGTGAAGTTAGATATAGCCGAGTCAGGGATTTTTACATTTGAAGGTGGACCCCCGCTATGTGGTTCAGATACAGTCTGATTAGTTATACTAGACGAAGTGTTTGTTTTCGAGCTAGAGCTCGAAACATCAGTATTGTTGTTTTCAACTACAATCTCAGGAGACAAATCTCGAACGGGAGCGTTAGTGACAGAATTAACCCGATCATTATCGGATGTAACGCGAGGTGACGGAGTAGGAAGTATTAGAGGAATATCGTCATTTTCTTCGCTCTTAGAATCCGGTTGTTCGATGATTTCCTTCGAAACTTGATTGGAGTGATTGTAAGACTGATTATTGACAGGTACTGGATGACCTGTTGAAGATGCGTTCTCACTTGGAGGGATTCGTACAGGTGCTGAGGTACTATTATCTGAAGAAGAAACTGAACTGGTTGCATTAGGTATTATCACCGAATCGTTAACAGGGGAGGATTCAAGCATAGAAGACTCTTGACTCCCACTTGGAGGGATTATCACTGGCCCTGAAGTTATATTTCTAGCTATTTGATCCCTGTTCATAAAGATGGTTTGATCCTCAAATTCTGACGAGGTCGGTTCGCTTTCAACGATTTCAGTAATGTTGCTTGGAGAGATATTATCTTCTATTGAGGGTGAATTCATTACTTTAGTTATAGGGGTAGAAGTTGTTTCATTCGTTCCTGTAAAATTTACAGAATGATATTTGGTTATTTGATTACTTTCATCACCTGAACATAACAACTTTGCAGTCAATTTGTTTTCTCCTACGTTCAAGTGTAAATTGGAGTTGAATATTCGTTCCCAAACTGAGAAATCATCTGGTCCATTCTGTCCCTTTGAAGAAACTTTGACATATGGGGTGATCCCATTAAGAAGAAGCGAAACATTGCATTTGTTTGTAGAATTGTCAGTGGAAACTCCTTCAACTGTGAAATTTTGGATTTTTACTGGCACCTCTTGATCCTTGGTAGGGGATAAGATCTTAACTCCATGGGGATTGTAAAGCTGCGAATAAGAATCACTTACGCTGCAAAATGCGGCTGAAATGAATAGACTCAGCGCGATAAGTGCTACAGTAATGCAGTCATTCAATTAGCGGACCTTAATAGCAATTTAGAGTGGGATATAAAAAAATTAGATGTAATCTGATTTAGGCAGGGAACTAAAATATCTTGACCAGTTAACTGCTTCAGCCTAATGCAGATGGCACCATGTTATAGCCAGAGCTGACATGCAATTCCATTAATTTGGAATGGATCCTACTAACTCTATTTCTTGCCACCTTAATGTAAGTACGACGAGATGAACCTGTCAACATATCTATTCTTGTTCTGCAACACTACTATTCTAGAAATCTCACTCTCGTCCATCACTTTGAAGCCAGGAAGCATTTCGCAAAGCTTTTCAGAAAATTCCCTGACTTCTTCCATTTCAAGCATATTTTGCCTCTCTAATCGCTGTGTTGACATGCCTACATGCATGTATGATTTTATCTCGATGAAATGGGGATTGGCTTTAGGAATTAGTCTTGAAAGCTCTACGATTGTTTCATGATTAAAATTATGACTCCTTACGAGGGTAATTCTAATTACAGTTCTCGTTTCGCACCTAGAAAGAAACCGGAAACTCGAAAGCCACCTCTCCCATGCGTCTGGATGCCTAGGTCTATTAATCCTAATAAAACCAAGCCTGTTCGTCGCGTTTGTAGACAAGTACAGCTGGGTAGGAAGAGAATTCTCTTCTGCTAGCAAGCCTAACATTTGTGGTTCTTGTCCGTTAGTAACCAAAAATATCGATTTAGTCGCTGGCAGTTTCCCAAGATATCTGATCAGTGCAGGTAATTTTGGGTACATTGTGGGTTCTCCAGAAAGAGAGATTGCATAATGTTGTGGAAGTAATGCTTCATCCAGCTTATTCCTGTCGTACTTCTTATGACCATAAAACCCAGTCAATAGTCTTTTTCGCTCTTCAATCAAATTAGCCACAATTGCATCTGGTTCATCTACAAGATCTTCCGGCATCATGAGAGTATCATAGAATTCAGTAGGCCTCCAGCAATAGACGCATCGATTTTCGCAGTTTAGTGCTGTCGGAGTCATTTCCATGCACCTATGAGTCGAGATTCCATAAAACTTTCGTTTATAACATTCTCCCTCATGAGCAAAAGATTTTTTGGTCCAGTGACATAATTCCACTGCTGAATGGTTGTATACACCATACTTTGCATTTAGTAATTTAGATCTCGCATTTGTATCGATCTGTATTAGATTATTACCGGAACTGTGGGAATTGTACTCTCCTGAGCAGCTCATGCTAGTCCCAATCAAGACTACTCATCGAGATTTAAGTCTTTAAAATGAAGACACAGTTCCTGGAAGTGAACCCAGATACACAATTCTCACCCAGTTCTTCGCTATACATATGGATTGGGACATGTTCATGGTATTGCTCAATTTGTACAAATTTAAGGAAAAATCGGCGTATAAGAAGTCATTTACTGTACGCAAGGATCACATCTTCTGAGTCCCAAAATAGCAAATCTGGACTAAATGGCTGTATATAAGGATGATCTCTGTCAATTTTGGAGACTTCAACTTTGAAATTATATATAGCGCTACAATTGCACAACATATGAAGCGGCCTTCGTAGTATAGCCTGGTCAGTATAGGCGGCTGTGGACTAGAAACTGTAATCGCTTGAGGCAGAGACCGCTTGAGGAGGGTTCAAATCCCTCCGAAGGCCCTTTGTATATCAAACACCCCATATCCAATTTTTCACAATTCAAAATCTTGGTCAAAATAACTATTAAACACGTAAATTATCGAATAGGCGGGGATCGATCAATATCCATCCATAATGGCGGTCATCGTGGACGTACCTCACTTCTCTTAGAGATGGTCTTATTCTTTTTCTTTTCAACGCTAATATCAATCCAGAGCGAAGCGATAGTCCCCATTTCTGAGCGCGTGAACCACTCCCCGCCTCTCTTGGCAGGAGTATTCTTACACTCAAATCGTCCATAGAACTATTTTTTTCAATATAGTTTGCGAGTTGAGTCACGATGTTAGATATGTCATGCGCACTGATGACTTGAAATGTCTTAGATACCTTCAAAGTGCGATAAAAATCAGGATTCGTTGTCATGGCTCAATACTTCTCAAATGAGCGATGGTGATTGATTCACTGTGATATTTCAGGCAATTCATTTCATGGAGGAGACACCAATATTCAAATTGGATTATTGTGCGATTAAAGGTTTTCATAGAGGAAAATGGTCATCTCAAAACTGCTGGCATTTCGACAAGATAGCGATACTGGTCTAACGGTAATTGTATTTCTGTCCATTCAAATTTATTATTCCTCATCATCATCCATAGTTTTAACAGCTTCAGCTGTAAATCTCAAATAGTTAGTCATGATCTAGATCAAATGCTGACCAGTTTTTGCTTATGAACCATGTCAACTAAAGTTAGGTGCCAATCATGGATGATTATGGAGTTGGTGTTGGAAAAAAAATATTGTTAGTGTGCCGGAGGCGGGACTTGAGCCCGCGACCTTTCGATTATGAGTCGAACGCTCTGACCAAGCTGAGCTACCCCGGCAAGCTCAGCGTTGCGTTCAGCAATTGATAACCTACTCTAATAAAGATATCTCCCCAAATCTTATGGGCATTATTCTGACTTCTCAGCAAATATCCGCCATGAATCTAAATGTAACCTCGGAATCGGAAATGCATCGAAAATGCATTAATCTGTATTTCATCTTGATCCCTCTAGCGTTACGAGGAAGTAAGGAAGTAAGGTTAAGTGGAGACCATATCCGCCAATATCAGAAAATATATTCGACCAAAAAATTCCCACTGCCTAGGCTTCATTGTCCTTATTAAATAAAATAGCTTCAGGATTTATGATACATACTGGCGTGCCTTGTATAGCAGAGTCTTCAGCTGAGGATGTTGTAAGGTGCTCTCTCTCAAAGAGATCATCCCTTGAAATGATCCCAATAACAGATGAATTTGTGCTGACTACGATCTGACGGATAGCATGTTTATCCATCATAGATAATGCCTCTTGTACTGTGGAATCGGGATCCACTGCTAATATAGGACTAGTCATGATTTCTTCAAGTCGTACCTTTGATGGATTTTTTCCTTGCGATAATACCTTGTAAAGGATGTCTGTCTTGGTCACGATTCCAATTGCCTCACCTCCTCTGGAAAGCAGTACACACTTTGTCTCTTTTTCCTTCATCAATCTTATGGCCGAATCAGCAGAGTCATTGTAGTCAGCCATTGCGACATTCGAATCCGCAAGTTTTCTAGCAGGTGCCATTAGCAAAAGGGACATACTCGTAGGTTCTGCCGAAAATTCATCCATGTTCTAATATAAGAGATCGAATATTTATACTTGGTGAATGATTTTAGCAACATAGCAATTTTGTAGAAAATTGAAATTTTGAAACCCCAAATAATGACGTAGAGATCTTTTTTGGTTCTATTGTAGTTCTGAGTTATTCAAGTTTGATGGTCTTGAGCATCACAATGAAGAAGGATATTATAGGTCGTCTAACTTTTTGCCAAACTTTCCTCTTGAATTACGGTCTCAGATTTACGGTAGCCTAATTCGTCGACTGCAGGAAGATATTGTCGGAGCTCGGCAGTAGAACATGTTTCAACCCATCTAAATTTACGTTGCAAAGTGGTCGTATAGAGCCGTTTCCAATCAAGACCTACATGGTTCATCCAAGACTTCAAAACCCTGGGGTCTATATAATTTCGAAGTGAGGTGCCAAGGTTATAATCACGAGTCTCCTTTTGCAGACGCAAACTTATTTGAACCTTTTCCAGTCTGTCCATCATTCTTTTCTTTTGCAAGTCTGTTTTCCATTTATGAGAGGAGATATCGTTCTCAATTTTTCTTATAGCCTCTTCCTTCTTCTCCACTGATTTTTGAAACCTTTCAAGGGCTTGTTTACTAGTAGGGTTGTTTGCATCAATTCCCTTTTTATGGTTACAGGTAATAGCCGCTACAAGATTCGCCTTCTTAGCTACGTAAGTTTTTTCCATTTCTGATGACTCCTTGTTTACTCTGACCGGAGGACTTGCTAGGGCTTCTTTAACAATTTGAGTCGCTATGAACGTTCGGAATACCTTGGCAGTCAAACCGGGAACTCTGCTTTTGTCTATTGTTCTAAGAAATGAATTTACCTTCGCAGAGGTGATTCCATCAAATATCTGTTCGTTAGGCTTCTTGTCCTTCCTGAATAATTCTATGTTTATAAGTAGTGCCTCTGTATCTTGCGAATTTACTTCCAAGCTTTTTTGCCATGGGACGCTGTCCTTTCCTAGAAAATTGAATTCTATACTCTTTACTTCGTGATGAACTGGAAATCGTATATGCTCCACTCTTAACGTCGACGCACCTACAGTGTCCGCCTCGTCAGGATCTTTTTCATCTCCAACTCTCATTGCAAGCTTATTAATCAAGTAGCAGACCGTTGCTACTTTCTTCTGGCTCAAATCTTTCGAATTAATCATCTTGCTGACTATTCTTTCGTGAACCTTGTCAATATGTTTCCCCAGTATATGGGCCCTATCGTATTTTTCCTTATCACTATTCTGACGTAGCGTGGCTGAATCATGAAGCCACATATACTTCCTCTTGCCAGTCAATTTTTCCATCCATGTCGCGAGCCATGTGGAGGTATGATCATTAACAATTGCCTTCCAGTTTCCTTCAGGCACTTCAGCGTTTTCTCCCAAGTTCAAAATTATATCTTGTGGCTGTACCCTGGGTTTCCATCGACCACGTAGGGGATGTTGGCCTCTTCCCATGAATAATCCCGGAGGTTCCACCAGCCAATTCGCAATTTCAACAGTGGTACCATCAACGGTTGCCAAACCATAAATTGATCGAAGTCGTCCTCGCTCAATTTTTTTTGAGTGGGAAATACGCTTTCTTTCATCTCGAGGTAGATTTCTAATCCGCTCCTTCTCTTCTTCCTTCAGTCTGGTTTCTTCATCTACCAGACGGTAGGCATTCAACAGATCCAATTCGGACATCTTAGTGACCGATCCGAACTTAGGGGGAAGGACACATTTGAGGTCAATCATGAAATTTGATTCGAATACAGCATCATTAACATAATGAGTATCCTTCTTTTTGGACCAAGCATAAATCAATTCTTCTTGTGCAGCATTCAACAGATACTGTTCTCCCAGAATGCCAATAGTGATGCCCCGTGGTTTGTATTCCGGTGGAAATGCAATTCCATTGTGTTGCAATGTTTGCCACTTAATGCGAGCTACGTTGAATTGCGTTTCCATCTGCTTTCCTAAAAGTTTCTGTATCACTCTTAAACGTTACCGATCGTAGCCAAAAACAAATTACAATCTATACCCATTGTATAATCTCAGGCACAATACAAATGAATTTCAATCGTGGGATCAACAGTTAGATTAAAGTATAATCATAGACAACGTTTGGATAATGCCAAGAGCTTTTGTATTGCTGAACGCAGAATTAGGATATGAAGGTCAGCTGGCCGAGGAAATGAGAAAACTACCGGGAGTAAGGGAGGCCTATGCGATCTATGGAGTATACGATATCATGCTAAAGGTAGAAGCAGAATCGATGGAAGGATTGAAGGACTTCATCAGCTTGAAAATTAGACGGATGAATGGAGTTAAATCTACTCTGACCATGCTGATTATGGAAAAAACAAACCGCACCTAATTGTGATGTCGTAAGGGATGTTTGTACCTATATTTGTCAAGCTTGATTAGCTCTCCATAAGATCCAAAACCATCGGAGTTTACTTGATCGAGATCCGTCTGGTAATCATCTTCGGTTCCCGAATTTGTTTGTAATATCTCATATACCGTATTGCGCTGAGCAGGGATCCGTCCTAAACCCTTGATTTGGGTTCTTATTTCCCGAGGTTTCATGATCTGACCATGAATTGAACCAGCGGATGTGGAGATACTTTCATTGATAAGTGTACCGCCAAAATCGTTTGCCCCAGCACATAAAAGAAATTGAGACATTTTTGACCCTTCTTTTACCCACGAAACCTGTATGTTCTTCACGTGGTTATGAAGCATCAATCTAGAAACGGCGTACATTTTCACAATATCCGTTGCCGCTGCCCCTGCCTCACGCATATTCTTCAAATTACTCCGACTGTGCATGGGTGCTTCCTGATATACAAAACTAAGGGGGACGAACTCAGTAAAGCCACCAGTTTCCTTCTGAATCTTACGTAATGTGTCGATATGGTTGGCCTTGTGAAAATTGGACTCAACATGTCCGTACATGATAGTTGAGGTTGTAGGAATACTCAAGCTATGAGCTGTCTTTATGACGTCTATCCAATCCTTAACAGATATTCGACCTGGAGATATAAGGTCTCTTACTTCTTGATCCAATATCTCTGCCGATGTTCCAGGTAGACTTCCTACTCCTGATTCTTTAAGCCAAGATAAGAAATCCCTAACACTATTGTTACTCATTCTGGCTCCGTATAATACTTCTTCAGGGGAAAACCCATGAATGTGGATATCTGGGATTTCACGCTTTATCGCTTTACAGATATCTGGATAGAGAGAGCCGTCCATATTCGGCGCTAGACCTGCCTGGATGCAAATCTCAGTGGCACCCAATCGATGGGCTTCCGCAGCTCGTCGAACAACCTCTTCGACAGGCAAAAAGTAACCTTCTTCCTGTCTGAAATCACGGCTAAATGCGCAAAAGCCGCATCGCTTTATACATACATTAGTAAAGTTTACGTTTCTGTTGATGACATACGTTACAACGTTTCCACATGCCCTTCTTCGCAATTCGTCTCCAACTGAGGTCAATAGATTCATTTCGATCCCTGTCGTATCAAACAATTCTACTGCCTGGTCGACAGATATCTCCTTCTCATCAATTGCTAAATTCAATGCCTCCGAAACAAGAGGGTCAACCGTCTTGAGAATGCTTTCTATATT
>JAATVP010000114.1 GCA_014523625.1 Nitrososphaerales archaeon TH5896 | reverse complement strand
CAATTCAGGTATGACTCCTTTACCAAACCTTCATCATTCGAAAGTGCTTCGATCGAGGCACGAACACGATCGGAAACAAAAGACCGATCATTTTTGAAAAACTCTGGATAAACAGGCAGCCGGGCCTTTAATTGAAACCCCTTCCTCGAAGACACCCGATTTACGTGTTCTATTGGGGGCCAGGGGTGTTCTGGATTGACGTAATCGATGGTAACAGGCGATATTCCACCCCAATCATTAATACCCACATCAATATAGTCTCCGAGAGATTCGTTGAGGTTTGGAGGTACTTGAATGTTCATATTGGGCATCAAGATTCTGGCTATCGCTACTGCTCTCATGAAATATTCCCTAGCCGGGGCTGGGTGACGAGACATTGATGTTCCATCCTTTGGTGAAAAGTTTTGCATTATTACTTCCTGTATATGCCCAAATGATTCATTTAGCGACTTAATAAAAAGCAATGAATCAACGATTTCCTGGGGTGTCTCACCAATCCCTACGAGGAGTCCAGTTGTAGTTGGAATATTCAGCTCACCACATGAAGTCAGGGATTTAGCTCTTACTCTAGGATGTTTGCTTGGTGCCCTTTCGTGAGGCATTCCTCGACTCGATAGTCTAATACTTGAGGATTCTAACATCAATCCCATGCTAGCATTATTTTCCCTTAGTGCGAGTAACTCTTGTTTGGAGAGGCTTCCCGCATTAGTGTGAGGCAGTAATCCTGTTTTCTTGATAATCATTTCACATATTTCACCGATATACTCAGACAACGTAGAGAACCCCATTTTCAGAAGCCAATTCCGCACCTCTGGGTATCTACTATCTGGTCTTTCCCCTGTAACGATTAATGCCTCTGTACATCTTAGTCGCTTTGCAACCTCCACTATTGACAAAACTTTGTCGGGTTCGAGCATTGATAATCTTGAGTCTCCAGGTTCCTTTTTGTAGGTGCAGTAAGTACATGTATCGCGACACAAATTTACAAGATTTACAAATACCTTTCTAGAATAGGTCAAAATTGAAGGCTTAAATTTATTGCGCAAAAAAGAAGAACACTCAATTAGCTGCTCTAGCCTAGCATCATAGAATAACGAGAGAGCCTGCTCCCTACTAATATGGAATGAAGAATGCTTTGTTTCATCTAATATTTTGGATACAAACTCAATATCGTTATCACATCGCATCAATGCATCGTTATCTGTTACACCTTGACTAATAAACACTATTCTTAACTCCGTTTTATACGTACATTCTTCCTTTCCAGGCAAACGATTGAGGCTTGTGGGCCCTAAGCAGGGAAATAACAAACGCCAAAGTTATGAGGGTCGCCCCTATAGGCGACCCTATAGCTAGTTTCTTAGTCGTCTTAATCGATTGAGACAAGATAAATACAGACGTCATCATCATGACGCACAAAGTAACCAACGCAGCCCCTGCAAGAAATATTCCTAACAAGCTCGTTTCCTCTCTGAAGGCAAAATAGATTCCTCCTGGTAATGCAATGATTGGAAATAACATTAAGAAGGCAATTGCAATCACCATCGGAACAGTCTTCTTACCTTGTTCTTTATGCATAGGGACTAACAGTCGCAAAAGACCATTCCATAAACCTTGTCGGTCCCTCGCCCACATTGCATCAACACAGTTTTCTCCTCTAAACATTTTCATCTTTATCCCTCTTTTTTTTACAAGCGACCCAATTGCACCATCTTCAATTATTTCCATACGCACTTCCCGGTGAGTCCCAATGGATTCATAATGGCCTCGTATAACAGCAAAGAAACTTCCAAAAAAATACCCCAACTTGTTTGCAGAATCGTTTACTTTTAAAGGAGAAAACTTGGTTTGTAGGAATACTGAGAGAAGTGGTAATGTGACACGAGTTAGAAAATCTTCAGATAATAGTTTTGGAATTGCCGTAATCGCTGAAAGGTTCTCCTGTAGCATATGGTTTACTGCTAAGGTAACAGTCCTCTCTGAGTGAACAGTATCTGCATCAGTAAAGATTAGAATGTCTCCCGTCGAATTATTATAACCAATATAGCAAGCCCAATTTTTCCCCACCCAACCACTTGGCCTCTGCCCAGCTTCGACTACATGAAGTCTTTGGTCTGATGATGCTATTGATTTCATAATCATGAGGGTACTATCCGTCGAGCCGTCATCTATAGATATTATCTCAAGGTTACGATAATCCTGAGCAAGAAGGCTCTGTAGGCACCTTCTTATGTATTTCTCCTCATTCAATGCAGGTACAATTATGCTGACGCGAGGTATTAGATCATCATTTTGTTTTCTTATTTCTTCAAGCTTTGGAGAACATCTTAATGACTTCCGGCTATACGTCAACAACCGCACCCAAGTGGCCAAGACGCCGATCATGATAAAACCTAATAAATAAAGAGTTATCAGTTCAACGGATTGCATATGTATCAATATTTCGAGCGGCGATTAGACGTATTTTTTTCTCTGACAATATTGTGTTCTGTGTGCATTCAATGATTAGACCAATCCGTGCAAGTTTTGGAAGCTTCCCTTTTGTTTTATCAATAGAATTCTAAACAGCAAGCAAAACAGGTTGATAAACTCGTCTGTAACCCGCTCTGGACCGGAGCTAAGCGCAAGGATCTGCATCAAATTGAAAAAAGCAATATTCATACCGTCTTTTGAACATTTCTAAATCATATCTCTAATCTGCTCAATAAGTTTCAAAGCATCCTTCTCTTTTAGACTCTTTCTATTCCTAAGGATGTAGGATTCGAATCGTCTTGCGTTATTCTCCAGTTGAGGATATCTTTTGATGGTTTCTTCAATGATATTTTGGTAGGTTCTAAATGGAAAATAGATATTCTTGGCTACCTTAGTGATAGCATACTTGGTTTCCTTATCGACAAACCCTCTTTTCAGTGAGAGGTATAGGTTATACCGAATATCTACCATTGCTTCAGACTGAAGGCGGTACAAGTCCTGAGAAAAAGTTACAGCTACTTCGTCGTCCGCATCTAGTTTTCCGTTTTTGAATAGTTGGAATATTTTTCCTATTCCAATCATTCCGAATTTTTGTAGTTCGACTGCTCGTAGAGCCCCAATGCTTGATGATCCGATTACAACAGTATTGGGTCTAACAATCAACTGATAAACTTCAATAGGTGTTGGCGGATAGTCAAGCAAGAAATATCCATCAATTAGTCCTACCACTGTCTCCTTATCGTCTAGAGACATAATCAATTTGATCAGATCTCCTTTCTTCGCTGGAGGTCTATAGTCGGCTTCTAATATCGTTCGAGCCTTTTCGGGATCTAAACTAGGACCAACAAAAATAACTACGTTTTTCATATTTTGAAATAATTCCTTGCCCTTTGACCTATAACAGATTTTGTGAACTTGAATGTTTCCAAACCTGGTACGATTGCCCTTACCACTGGAATTCCTATCCACGGCACCGTCAGATCCGCCACAATGACTTTCTTGAGCCCCACGGCTTTAAGATGATTGAGGATTAATCTTATATCATCTAGTATGTTTTCATTATAGTAGCTCTTAACCTCTGAGAGAAGAACTTGTCGATCAGATTTCATGAATTGCCATGACCTCCTGTCCTCTGAATTTTCACCAATATAATTAATTTTGCGGAGATCATCTCTAGCACCTTGAATGTTGGCCGCTCGAGTCTGAGCAAGTTCGGTAATTGCCCTTACCAGTGCAATCCGGGCATCCGGATGCGTACCCGTTCCTTCGGCAAGATAACCGTAATTTTGAGTCAGCCATTCAACACTTGCAGCATTGAATGTCGGTATCCCCACATCACTTGTAATCTCCTTGACCATCAATGAAATATTTGCGGCCCTAAATCTATTCACTAGATTCTTCGCCGGTTGAAAAATTGCATCTTCAAGATCGAGCATTGGAAACAAATTTGGTTCATCAACCATCATGTTCGAAGTAATTTCATCTATTGCATATCCCCTTTCCTTAAACGTGTTTGTGAGGATCTTTATGAGATGAAATGGAAATGCGCTCGAGCGCAGATCAGCCAGGCTTGATGCATCTCGCTCAACTACTTCGCACAAAGCATGGCATATTGCCTCCTCCAAAACATTTCCTGATGCGAGTCCGTTTGTATGAGAAAAAGAGAACGGATTGACAGCTCGACCGTCCTGAGTGTACCTAAACAAGGCCAAAGGGGCAGGTACTAGAATCTGTTCACTAGAAATCAGATCAAAGCCCTGAACGTATTCCATTACCATACCATTCTTATACTGAACAGACAGGGGTTCACAAACATCATCTGGACTAAGTATGTTATACCGTTTTGACAGCTCAAAATATGACCCCCTAATGAATGGACGTTCATAGTTGCTAGGCAAAGAAGAATATCGTTCTACAGCTTCCATAAGTCCGCTTGTCCTGGCTTGCTTCATGGTAAAACCCTTTCCACTATAGACCCAAATGTAATCCTCTGTACCGGGTAGAACAATTGAATAATTGGGGATACCGAGTCTATCCAGGTGAGTAATATTGCCAATACGTGTCACCCCAATCTTTCCCGTGATCGCCTCCACTGCCAGAAGGGTCTTTTCTGGTGGTTGGATCCTACTTGTGCCATTATTGGACCATTTAAATTGGTCTACTAGTCGCAATACATATTCGGAATCAAATTTTCAGAATAATAATGTTCTTGTGGTATACAGTAGGTAGAAAACTACAAATTAAGATTCCATATACAGAATGATTCCTGTTGGAAATTAGAAACGCGGATGTAAAAATTGTTAGCGATATACTTCTAAGGGCAGCTAGCGAACCAAATTTCAGAAGACTCTTGCTTTCAGAACCGACCAAGGTATTAGCCGATTACGATATTTCATCTGAAGCGAAGTCGATAATTAGAAATGTGATCGATGGTTTTCGGTAATCTGAAGTATTTAAAATGTCCCCCGCCTCTGACTCACTACTATTCATTGGTAGCCTTTTACACTCAAGTGTATTCCCTCCTAGCGTACTCTCTAACGGGGATAGGAAGGGAGTTTGTAGACGTATATAATCGAATAATATGATGGTCCGAATGGTGATTTACATCTTGTTCCACGAGAAGGTTTTTCAAAGGCCCCATATCAAATGACTTCCGGGAGATTTTGGGTGATTCAATAAGACAATTGGTCATCAAGTACATATTGGGGAGAGGCACCAACAGTGTAACAATTGAGCACAAAACCGTTTCTTATTCGTGTCCGGCTAGAGACGGATTAAGAACGTTGTTAAATATTTCAATAATTCTGAACTTAAGTTCGAAAACTAAGTATCTAAAATACTATCGAATGCGATCCTACTTTTAGGACTCATTTTGAAACAGTATTGGAATCGAAAATTACTCATTCGAAAATACTCGCTTAGTCCCACTCATTGTTCTCAATCAGGGCCATCCTCTTACACTGAAGTGCGAAATGAATTGAGAAAAGGAGAAAGGTCTATTTCAAATGCCGCCACAGGCACACGTATCCTATGACTTTGTCTGACTAAATCACTAATTTCACCTATTTTACCCACTTCCTTTCCTTCCACTATAATACTCGCAGAACGTCCATTGGCGTATTCCCCATCATAGGAATTTGGTGTTGTTGTTACATCTCTACCAAATGCAACTTTCAAATAAGCCTGCAATATCGATTTGATACTCGTGTAATCAGCTCTATTATATGCGAGCGCCACACAGAGATTCCATTTTTCGGGTTCGGCCTCTCCCTTTTTAAACACCTTACCAATCTCAAAGAGATTCTGAGGATAGGAGCTATGGATATTATGTCCAATGGTATCAACAACCGACGGAAGGAGAGAATTGCGTAATATATCATGTCCGGAGACCAGAGAATTTTCAATTTTAAACAATGACCCTTCGTTGGCCTTTAGACCCATGGAATCAAACTGGAGAAAACTCGAAACTATAACGAAGTTTCTGATCTCCTGGAGCCCGAGACCAACCAGCACTTCCTTGATCTTATCGATAAGAACTGAATTTGTGTTCCTACTTCCAGTTACATTAACTATTGGTAACGTCGGTGATAGTTTAGATATTCCAACTCCGATCATCACCTCCTCAATCAAGTCTCTGACGTGCCTAACATCGTTTCTGTACTTGGGTACAATACACGTAAGCTTCTCACGTGCTGAATTTCTTGTGCCTAACCGGCTACGAGCTGCTGCTTTGGCAATCTCCTTTCGAGGAAATGTAGTCCCTAAATATCTATTTATTTCTGCAATGTTGGCTGATATCGACGAGGGGCTCATATCAGGCGATTTAATTGATCTTTTAGCTTCAATTAATGTAGTATGATAAATCTTGAAGTTCATATCGTACAATGTTGAGGCGTAAATAGCTGCTATAAGATCGGCTACTCTGGGGTCGACTGCAGTGATTTCAACAAATATCCCTTTTGATTGATTGTCCAGTCTGGTATTCTTTGAATTCACTATGGGAGGAAATGATACTACTTCCTGTGCAGCATCTAGCAGGACAGGGAACTCATTTGTCTTCCCAAGCAAATGCGAATATTTCTTACCTATGTCCGTTGAACTCAAGATCTCTTTGATTGATAGGGCTTGACTTGAATCTAAAGGCACAAATGATATATCGGAACTAGACGCCAAGTAACTTAATGGAAACTGAATCCTATCAAGATTATGCAGACCTATGGATGCAGCTTTTCTCTTGTTACATATTCCCATATGTAGATCTTCTTGCATATCTATAAACATCTTGATAATGTCATTACCAAATTCTAAATCCTTGGCCACTAAGGCTCTAATATATGGCCTGATTGGTCTCACCGAACTGCTAATCTTAATCCGAAAATTCTTATCATTATTTATTTTATATTTTGGAAGTCCCGTTTCTATTCCAAGATACCCCTTGAGTGCTCGGACAATTCCAATATAGGATGAAAATTCTGGTCGATTTGGATTATATTCTATTCTAATTATCTTATCATTTCTACCTTCTATATCGAGGCCTACGAAGGGTAGAGAGGCAATGACTTCTTCAATGGAGTTCTCTGGGAATGACTTAGTTAGAACAGTTAGTGGAACTTCTACAACTGGCATTTGGGAACGCTCCTCAACCACTCGATCTTGTTGCTATAAAGTGTTCTTATATCATCTACGCCAAGGCGCAACATTGCCAGACGTTCGAGCCCTCCCCCCCAAGCTAGAACTGGATTTCTGATTTTCATGGGAAGGGCGACTTCATCCCTAAATATTCCCATCCCAAAGAGTTCTAACCATTTATCGATACTTTCGATATATACCATTGATTGTAATGATGGTTCAGTGTACGGAAAAAATGTAGGCCAAAACCTTACTTTTTGGATTCCTAATTTGCGATAGAATTCCGTTTGTAAGCCCATTAAATCCCTAATGGAGGCACCCGGTTTGGTAGCTATGCCCTCAATCTGAAAGAATTCAGAGAGATGACCCTTTGTTACTTTTTCATTTCGAAACACAGTCCCCACTGAAAAAAGCTTTGCCTCATCAGGCTGGTTATCTGCTAAATATTTCAATGTGACCGGAGTTGTATGAGTACGCAGAACTAGACGGTTGGACTCTCGAATATCCCAGGCATTAATTGAATTTTTGTTATGGATTTTAGAAACGTTTGTGATCTGCTCTTTGGTTGCTATTTCCTCCACATTCGCGAGCCCAGAAAGATAGTATGTATCATGCATTTCTCTGGCAGGATGATCCTGAAGGGTGAACAATGCATCAAAGTTCCAAAAGGAAGTCTGGATGATGTTACCCTCAATCTCAGTGAATCCCATGCTCACGAAAATCTCTTTAATCTCTGCAATCAAATCTGTTAATGGGTGTGTTTTCCCTGGGTAAGCAACCTTAACTGCAGCATGAAGGTCTATTGCAATTGTTCCTGGTCGATCTTCTGCACTAGCCTCGGATCTAATGAACTCTCCTCTATGGGATTCAAGTACGTCGATCTCCGCAGCCGCCGACCTCCCATTCGTAGTCATTGATATGGTAACAATTTGTTCTTGAATCCTTTTTACATAATTTGGTCTTCTCAAGAGGAGCTCCATACCCTTCTTCTCCAGGTCATTTAATTCAGTTGCAGAGACGCGTTTTACATTCCTGAATCGTTCTATAACTTGTTCTTCTGCCGAAGGTTCTGATATTGACTGACTGATTCTTAGATTAGCTCTCTTGGAATCACCAGAAGCCTGAAACAACCAATGGTTTTGATCTCTTGCAATTCGAATGGCTGCACCCAGTTCATCCTTCTCAAACGCCTGAGACTTTGCAACTGTTGCAATTCCTTTATCAGGTTCTAATTGAATGGCAATAACCAACCGTCTCTCAGGTAGTCCTTTGAGTAAGGCAGATTTCCCACGGTCATCCAATTCGAAGAAGATGGATGAATCTTGAGTGATCAGAACAAGCTTTTTAAATTTTAGCCGCTCCACTCCTCTTCTCACCTGGTCAATGCTCAAGTCGCTTTTCTGCGACAACGCCTCAATTGTAAGGGAGTCATCCTTATCCAGATGGTAGAGAATCCTTTTCTCGATGGGATGTAGTGCAGTCATTTTATAAGTCATAATTTGTTTTTAATCTTCTGAGCGAAGAACACTTTTTAAACGTTTAATCAAATATGGTCGTGAAGTAATTTAAATGGATTTAGGTGATGAGAAAATCGAAGAATCGGCAGGATATGCAAGCAAATTAGAAAGGGGGTATAGTGTCACGCCGTGGCAGGTCACCGGAGTTGTTGACTACAATAAAATTGTCAAGGATTTCGGCACCCGGTTAATCACTCCTGAAATTATCGAGAAATTGCAAAAGTTTTCCGGAATCATCCACCCTCTCTTATCACGTGGCTTCTTCTTTTCTCACAGAGACTTGGACCTAGTACTAGATGCGTACGGCAACGGGGAAAATTTTTACCTTTACACCGGCAGAGGCCCTTCTGGTCATGTTCATATGGGTCACTTGATGCCGTGGTTTTTCACAAAGTTTCTTCAAGATACTTTTGGATCCAGATTGTTGTTTCAGATTACCGATGACGAAAAATTTCTCTACAGTCAACACCTCAGCTTGCAAGAAGTGGAGAAGTATGCGTACGACAATATCCTTGACGTTATAGCTATGGGATTTGACCCGAAGCTGACTCGTATAATAATCGATACAAAAAATATACAAACTTTATATCCTCTATACCTGGAAATCGCAAAAAGATTAACCTTCTCAACTGCAAAGGCCGTATTTGGGTATAAGCCTTCGTCTAATATTGGAATGATAGGCTTTCCCGCTATTCAAGCTGCCCCTTGCTTTTTGCCATCCTTGATAGAAAAGAAGCCTACTCGCGTGCTGATCCCTGCTGCAATTGACCAAGATCCATACTGGAGGATTACAAGAGACATCGCGGAGAAAATGGGGTACTATAAACCGGCACAAGTCCACAGTAAGTTTGTACCAAGTCTTGAATTGAATGGCAAGATGTCGTCTTCAAGACCAACCGGTGCTATTTTTACAACCGACGATCCAGAAACGATTGAAAGCAAGATTTCAGGCGCGTACACGGGGGGACAACCGTCAGTTGGATTACAAAGAATGCTAGGAGGAGATCCAGATGCATGTCCAGTATTCTGGTATTTGAGCCATTTCTTTGACGATGGTAAGGATTCGTTTGAACGATCTCTAAAATGTAGAACAGGTAATTTATTATGTGGAGAATGCAAATCCGATCTTACCACTCAGACAAAGCTGTTCATGTCAGAGTTTACTAGGCGTAGAGATCAAGCTAAGAATCAAGTCGATTCGTTCCTTTATGAGGAAAACCCTTTTGATTAGCTATACCGAGATCACACAGATCGATTGTGATGACGAGTACGAAGCTGAGAAGCTGATGTGGATACTATCCCCAAATAGAGAACATCACAAGCTGAAACATGTTATTACCATCAGTGTGAAGGAGTTGATCTTAGTTTTAGATGATGATAGTTCACATAGCATAGTGATGGCAGACAAAGAATCCGCTGCAAGGCTTCAAAAGACCGTAAAAATGATACTTTATGAGGGGAGAAAGCTCGTGTCGATTCGTGCTCAAAGGAACACTGTCCACGTAGATATAGGATAAATTATTCAATTTAATTGTCTACTCTGAATTGCTATCTACCTTCTGCTCAAATCATTAGCACGGCAAGGGCCACCTCAAAGTGTAAAACCGGTCGCAAATCTTAAGTTAAATGAGCTAGATTAATGATGGCAGAAAAAGTTTCTGTGGCATGTTCGAATGTTATTATTAACCACATTACTTCTTCAAGACTCTACCATTCTTATCAATTTCTCCAATACGAATTCGAGATGACGAGAGAGGTCGACCGTCTTCTGCCTTTAGCATTGTGACAATTACGATTACCAAAGGGTCAAACCCTTTCCTTGATCGAATGATATTAATTTCGTGTGCCTTCTTCTCGGTTTCTTCGCTGACAACAAGGGCTTGAATATTTCTGTCCGAGCTAGTAGGTCCAAAATCGTCATTTAGCTCTTTAATGTCGAAATTGACGTCTCCCAACTCATCATGGATGAAATGGACTAATTTTTCAACTCTAGTTTCGAACCTGTGCCTCAGTCTGCTCTTACCTTTCTTTGTCGCTGCAAAATTGTCGCTTGAGACACCTATCAGTACAGTTCTTCCCAAACTGAATGCCCTTGCCAATAATACTCGATGCCCGGCATGGAGTTCATCGAACGTACCTCCTGTTGCTACTAGATCAAATTGTTCTGGTGGCACTTCGAAGATCTAGTGCTTCTCTAGATTAATGAGCCGAAGATCCCTGAACACATCTCCAAGTAAAAGCATGTAGTAGCCAAGGGTGACCTTAAGTTATTTGATATCATTGCTATCCTTTATTGAATATCTTTACACACTGAGGAGGACATACATTTTCGCATGCCATACAGAATATACAATCCTTTTCTCTAATCATAAATGGTTTCTTTTCAGAGGCAGGATGTCCAGGAGTATCAAGCCATTCATAAACATTT
>JAATVP010000113.1 GCA_014523625.1 Nitrososphaerales archaeon TH5896 | reverse complement strand
CAAGAACAAGAACAAGAACAAGATGGCCAGCGATAAAGTGGTGGAAGCGAATGTATACGATATCCAATGATTAAAATCGAGTGTATTATAGATCAGTTACTTATAGTATTGCCTTATAATATACGACTATGTGTTGTAATTATGTAGGTGGCAGCAGCATTAACCTACCTTGTCTAGATTTGACATTAAGGGAGGAGCTACAGTTTGGTGGGCACTGGAAGTCTGGAGGGCATGTACAATCCGGATATTACTCTATGATTGTCTATGTATGTATGTAAGAAATGCGGTGAATTAAATTATCTTACTCCTCACGCTTTTTGGAATATAACTGACTTTGGTGCAAAGTGTGAGAAATATGAGACGATAAATATGATAGCATTAGAAAATGGGGAACTCAAAAAACATGAATAACCTGCGTTTTTTGGGTAGATTTTACATAGAATATACAAATAGGGAAGATCTTATATATCTCCGATTTCAATATCATAAATGAATACAAAGAGATCCACTATCAATATTACAGCAGGATTTGCCGTCGTGTTATTACTAATTGGAGGAACAGGAACCTATGCTATTCTGTTTAATACTGGATATGCTCAGTCAGCAACATTAGGAGAACCAATTTTTGTCGAAAAGGGATCGGATGTAATTCAAAAGGAAATTGGCCCTAACAGCTCAACATACACTTTTACTTCTAACGGAACGATGAAAGGTAACATAGAATACACTAAAGCAGGGGAGTATGTCAGCGTCTCCAAGGGTAACAATCAAACATTTGATCAGGGGCATGGAGCAATAACGACCAAGGATGGTGAAACGGCAAACTATACGTTCATAGAAGTATTTAATGGTACGGATTATCAAGGGGCTTCAGCATATAGCACAAATTCCACAGGGAAACTATCCTTTTTGGATAATATACTACTTATATTTAAGGGTGGGGCAGACGAGAGTGGAAATTATGCACTTGAACAATGGCTTTGGAAGTAGTACTACGATATTGACTGGTGTTAGTGTCATTGATATAGTACCTTCCGAATACTCCCTTTATGGTCATATACACGTACAAGAAATGCATGCAAACTGATCTAATAGTTGATAGTCGTTGGAAATGATACTGTTCGAATATAGCTTGACTTTTAGATCGCTGACTAAGTGTTTGTTATTGCGCTTTTTCTAAAAGGTCGCTTCGCGCTTTTATATTCACCCTGTGTGCAGTTGTTCTGGATAAAGTAACTAAATGTCCGACATTTAGCTACAAAACTGATTCTAATCGTTGCAAATAAGGATACAATTTTCCTTATGATGCCACTTTTATGACATATTATGCAGAACGATTCTAGCCTTACAATAGATGCAAATATCAATTAGAATACATCTTTCCTTTTGGCAATTGCGAAGATCTGAATACTCAATATTAGAATATAAGTGATTTACCGAAATAACTATGATGTCTGAATAACAAAACAACATTTTTGCCAGCTAGAGAATTCTATTTGCATTTATGCTAATCACTACATTAGAAATTTAAGCTTTAGACCATTTGTTACTTGATGTATCTAGAACACTAGAAAATTAATCAAATGAACGGGTAAAATATTCTCACGATTTTATACTGTATATTATATATTGTGACAAAAATTGGAACATTTATATATTTATTTAATGATTAGGTTTATTTACTTGTAATGTGTAATAACAAGAGAAGATCGGTTAGCCGAAAAAGTAGGTCGACGTCGTTCTGGAGGATCGTATAAGTTAAGGCTTGTGCGTACTTCGGAAATGATGTATGCTGTCATATGTAGTAGGTTGGCCATCCCTTTAACAAGGATGGAAGTATAGGCATAAGATAGTATGGGAAAACCGCAGGACTGCAGTATAGCCTATCAAAGTAGTCTTGCAGGAGAACCACGCCTTCGAATGCTAATCGGTCTATTTTATTTATCTTTGATTGAATAGTTACTACACGGCCTCGGATGATAATTGTGCCTCTGTATCACTTCACTTAAGGCACCTTACTAATTCCTGAAACTGATGATGTTTTTTAAAGATGGTTATCACGGTTTTCTCACAGGCGATTCAAGTTAACAACAACATCATTCTAATTATTTTCATCATCACCATTTTCATCGCCGTCACTTACTGACTCTTCTTCCTCATCCTGCCCATCCAGTTCCTGTTCATCTACTGCAGGCAAAGGCGTTTCTGTTGTTTCCTCAGTTCCTGCCGTCGATGATGAAGATAGTACTGAGGAGGGCACTATTCTATAAATAATCCCATCATCATATGACAGCACATAGAGATATCCATCTGGTCCAGTTTCTAAATCAGTAATAGCTCCAAATCCATTACCAAAGGTTATGGAAGATTGCTCCTCTTCATTGTCTATAAATAAATCAGGTACGTTATCAAGAACAAGAGCACTTCTATCGGGACTCACTCTAAAATAGTAGAGATTTCCGATATTGTTATCTCCTACAAATACATTATTGGAATAGCTCTCCCCTAAACTTGATGATTCCAGGAATTCTATGTCAGTTACAGCAACTGGGTCCAACCAAGTTAAGAGTGGATCTGCATAGTGAGATCCGGGAAAGCTGACTAGTTCACTTTCTGTGTTTCCAGATGCTGAAATTGGACCCATAATGGTTTGCCAACCACTGTTAAATCCTGGTTTTACCAAGTTTATCTCATCATTTGATGCTGGGCCATTTTCAGTATCCCAAACATTTTTTGAGACAGGATCAAATGTAAGTCCAAAACTGTTTCTTATTCCATACGCATAGTATTTACTCAACGGATTATTCGGATCCGTGGATAAAGGATTATCTGGACCAGGTGTTCCATCATCAGGATTTACTCTGAAAATTATGCCAGTATCGTCCGGATCGGGACCATCAGGAAAATTCTGAAGTTTGCCATCATGATTTAAATCTCCTATGATTCCGTATAGGTAATTGTCAGGACCTATCATGAGCTTCCCGCCATTATGGTTAGGACCAGGTATTGCAGGAAGATCTACTAATAGAATCGGGTTATCAAGTGTCTGACCGTTCCAATTGTATTTGTAAACTCTGTTTCTTATTTCACCCCCTACTCCTGACTCGGTGTAGTACAGAAAAACAGTCTGGGCACTTGCATTTTGACCAGCACTAGAACTAGTTCCGCCACCCCCGTTCATAACTGCTATTCCAAGTAGACCACGTTCGCGTTCCGAGTCAACCGGTACTTGTAATACTGGTTCGGGTGTAAGTTCTCCATTTGAAATGAGTCTGACTTGGCCATCTTTTTCCAACACTAGGACATTTTCGCTATCCAAGAATGCCATGCTTGTGGGTGAACTCAACCCTTCCACAAATGACTCAACACCCAAATTTGGGTCAATAACGGATTGTGCAGATGCATTATTTGGTTCGTACTCAAAATGTAAGAGTGCGAAAATCAAGCAAGTTAAAACAACAGCAAACAACCTAAGGGACAGTAGTGTAGCTATAGACGTTCGACTAACTTGTCTACTTAAATTCATGACCTTCATAATCGATTCCTCTTACTTTTTGAAAGCATAGATAAAATAGGTTTCTATCAAGGAAGAATGAAGGAAAAAACCTAAACAATTCATTAATTGATACTGTCTTGCTTGAATTAGTTTGTAAGTACATGGTACATCGCATATCAAACCGTTACTAAATTCCTTTACGATAATAAGTTGGATTATTTTAGAGGTTATAGAGCAATATTGTGATAAAATGTTAATCGTAAATTAAGCTTATTTTGGTTTGAGAAATATCTATGTTGTGGATACTCATTTACCTATAGGCTATGGAAATCATGAATGGACATCTCATACTATACTAGTTTCGTTCATGACAGACTCTTAGAGACCTTATTTCTCGTGATACGCGTTTAAAATGATCATTTTATGGTTTAAGTCATCTGATTTGGTATCCGAGCTTCTATGGCTTAAATCGCTGGGGATATCTGTGGTGTATCAATTTAGGTTAATGAATAACTATTATGTGCTTCAATTTCGGCTTGTAAGAAGCTCAAATTTGGTTTCTATAATATTGGGGTAAAGCTTCGCTGAAGTTATCATGTAAGTCAGAATATATGCACTCAATAAACATTTGAAGAGGGAAATCAGAGTATCAAATCCAGAATATGAGATCTTAGTGACCATAATTGTAAATCAGTTTTTTATTCTTAATATAGTAACAAGATAATAGATATGTCGATGCCCGAGTTTGCGATCATTGATGCTCCTTCAATATTGGGATTAAGACCTAGTGGAGTAGAAAATCTTCCAGAAGCGTTAAAAGCAGCAGGTTTACTTGAGGCGCTAAACGCTCAGTATCTAGGTAGAATACAACCATTAATATCGTATAGTTCAGAGCGGGATAGAGCTACTCAATTGTTGAATGGTAATGCCATTAGAGTATTTTCATTGCAACTTGCCGAATCAATGACTGAGGTTCTTAGTAAGAGGAACCGTTTCATCATAGTACTTGGAGGCGATTGCAGTATTATTATTGGTACGCTCTTAGCCTTACGTCGTCTTGGAAGATACGGATTATTCTTTATTGACGGTCATGCTGATTTTTACCAACCTGAAGCTTCTGTTACTGGAGAAGTTGCTGACATGGATCTAGCTATCGTATCAGGTAGAGGTCCAAATATCCTTACGGACATAGATGGGCTTAGACCGCTAGTCAAAGATGAAGATATTGTTGTATTCGGGTATCGCGATGCAGAGCAAGCTGCAAGTTATGGGAGCCAAGACGTGATAGATACAAACATGCAGGTGTATGATCTTTCACGTGTAAAAAAGCTAGGGATTACGAATGCTTCATCTTTTGCCATTAGAAAGTTGTTAGGGAATGAGACGGATGGATTTTGGATTCATCTAGATGCAGACGTCTTGGATGATTCAATTATGCCTGCAGTTGATTATCGCTTAGAAGGAGGACTAAGTTTCTCCGAACTAAGTGACCTATTGAGAACGATAAATTCATCTGGACATGTTGTGGGAATGTCCATTACGATTTTCAACCCTAGCCTGGATCTAGACAAATCGATTGCAAGAAAATTTGTCTCAAGTATCGTTGATGGCTTGTTGAAAACGTCGTAAGAGGCATCTCAAGGTAAACTCAAGTTGAAGATTATCGTTTTGGACGTGGTAATTCAACTATAATGCATATCTGAGCTCGAAACCAATAGGTAACAATTGCACTAGATTCTTCTAGTACTTACATTAGTCATAAATAAGTATGAATGTCTTCTGTAATAAGATTGAATAAAAGGTTGACAAAACAACTCAAGCATAGATCGAGATCAGAAATAATTTCAGCTATTCTCGAAGTAACCAATGGTAACAGGGCAAGAATTACCGAGATACAATTCAAGACATATCTTTCTTATAACATACTAAAAGAGTATCTAGTTCATCTGCTGGAGAATGACCTTATTGAATACATAGAGGGAGAAAGAACGTTTAAGACTACCCCGAAAGGAATGCAGGCTTTACAAGTATATAACAGGATGGAAGAATTGCTGATTGTAAAGCATGAATTCAAATGATAATAATGATCTGAAAAATAACCATTCAAGCCAGGTTCTAGATTCTACGCACGGATCAAGATTCAAGTTCATTTACATATTTATCCTTACACTGGAAGAAATAGTTCTGCCAGTAACATTAATTCTCTTGTAATGTGTTAGGTTTATGTTTTACTCTTTCATTTCCTCTGTTATTTTTTTTGCAACTATACATTTATTCCCTTAGACGCTTATTAGTTACCAACTACCATAGGGATAAAAATAATTGAGTAGTTTTCAACTGAAAGTACCCACATTAAGGAGTATGATGATGGTGATGATAATTGCTCTGTCTGCTGCAGCTATATTGTTTCCAATCCTGATTATGATTCATACAATCCCTTCTGATTTACAATCATTGTATTACGCTCGGGCTCAAAACTCTTCACAAAACGCTACCTATCAATATTTACCTATACCTACAACAATTTCTAAAGAAGCACAAGAAGAACTACGCAATACCACTTTTGATCCATCTATGTTGAAAGCTCCTGATCCAGATGATCTGAATGGGTGGAAAAGACAATATCATGATTCTGAATCTATGCTTATGGCACTCTCGCAACCTATCATTGACCTTTACCAACCTGACATATCAGAAATCATGCTAGATGGAAGTCAGATCCTGGATATCAAACCCCAAAACTGGATGGATAATGGAAAAGTATTAGTCTACGCACATGGAGGAGGATATACTTTTGGTAGTGCTAACTCGACTCTTGGTAGTCCTGTTCTGGCCTCTAATGCTACAGGTCTTAGAGTCATCTCTATTAATTATACAGTCGCACCTTTTTCAAAATGGAATCAAACCACTGACCAAATAGTCTCAGTAATTCAAATGCTAAAAGAACAACTAGGTTATTCGGTTGATGACATAGCGGTGTTTGGAGATTCAGCTGGAGGAGGGTTGGTAGCTAGTAGCATTTTGAAAATGAGGGATCAAGGGCTGGGATTGCCAGCTGCATTAGTACTTTGGTCGCCCTGGCTTGACCTCACTAAAACTGGTGATACTTATTTTACACTAAAGTATGCAGATCCGTACCTTTCATATGATTCGTTCTTAAAGAATACTGCGGGAGCATACGCCGATCATGCAGATCAGAAGAATCCATATGTTTCTCCAGTATATGGTAATTTCACAGGAGGATATACTCCTACTTTAATTCAGGGTGGTACGAGAGAAATTTTTCTAAGTGGATTTATTCGATTATACCAAGCCTTAGACCAAGCAGACATCCCGGTAAAGCTTGACATTTATGAAGGAATGTCACACGTACATCAATACTTATACAAGACGCCAGAATCAAAGATTGCACTTTCCAAGATGAAGGACTGGTTATACAATGCTTTATTTAATACCAAGTAATAATTTTTGCATAAATTGTGGTTTTATCCTATCACTTTCACGCATAGTGGAAACCAATAGAAAAAGGTAGACGATCTCTTGATAATGAAGCCTAAGTGCACAAGGTGGGGCCGCCTACCTCCTTACAGGTTCTGCTTGCTTTCCTATGGAATTGGTACGATTTCTTCGCAAATATAGTATAAAAAAGATCTTTCGAAAAGTAGATAGGACGACGTTAGATAATGTCTGAATTTCTGCCAAGGCCGCCCACCTTATACTTGACGTGATGCTGTTTGAATCAACAGTACTTCCGAGTTAAGAGGCCATTCTAGGTTCTTATTTTCTTCCTTAATCTTGCGTAGGCGTTCTTGTTTCCGTCGTTCGTTCTCTTTGTGACGCCCTTGATTTTCCCTTTCGATTCTGAGATACTCTCTATAAGAATCTCTTAGATTAGCAAGGGCTTCCCTTGCCGAAATCTCTGCTTCTAGTCTATTTATGATCTGGGGATACCATAACTCTTTTAGCCTCTCTACTTCTTTGATGAAATCTTTTGCTTCTTGTTCAGTCCAACCCCTTCAGTGTTGTCAATGCCGCTTCTCGGTTTCTCCTTCTCCTCTTCTGCTGACGTTGTTATAGTACAGCAATGATGTTTCAAGGGAGAAATTTCGTCGGGTGAGATTTTCTACAGAAAAAGTACTAATACTGGAACAACTTTTGGTGATGCTAAGAACTTGAGCAATAATACAGGAGATTCACGGAATCCACTATAACATTCTAACATTCTCTGAAATACAAAATTATACAGTAAAAATATTTGTCCTTTTAAATGATTGATACTTCCAGTCTATTAAGATTAGAAGCGCTGGCTTTTAGAGGAGTAATTTCTCTTGTGTATGAGCAGACATGGGATTTGAATCCTCTCCACCCTCTAACTTGGGATCTTCCACGATTTCATTCACTTTGATGTTCTCCTCTTTAGTTCGTGAACCATTAAGCAGCATATATGATTCATACAATACAATAATACCAATCACTACAAGCAAATAGGATACTGGAACAAATCCAGTTAGAAAGAATCCTATGAACGCTCCAGGAGCACCTGTTGTAATCGAATCAATGAAATCCAGCAATTAGGCAGAAAATGTTCTGATATTTTGAAGCACAGTCATTATCTCTTACGAATAAATTATTAAAACTTGACCAATCCAGATCCCATAATGATCACGGAAATCTTTAGTTACATAAGCGCTGCATTATAGATGAAGAGATTAATGCAAGCTAGGATTGATGCTATCTTATCCGACTATGATGGAACACTGTCTCCAACCAATACATTAAGAAATAATACAGAATCAATACCAAGACAATTAGAAGAGTTATTGTGGGGAATTGCTGAAACAATTCCTGTTTGTATTATCACAAGTAAAGATTATCATTTTATACACAACAAGGCAAAATTTGCTTGGGTTCTTTCATGTATTATGGGTATTGAAACCATTGTCCTTAGAATGACTAAAGATGCTTCAATTGAAATCGAAAAAGGAAGTAACAATAACATTAATTTGAATAGTATTAAAGATCGCTATTTACTTCCCAATATTGAGAAAATATTAAAAAGTAATTCGGTCATATTGTCCAAACTAGCAGAAAATATTGAATTAGAATTCAAAGACAAGGTAATGGTGGAAAGAAAGCACACAAGTGATAGACAATACTTGGTAGGTATCACAATTGACTATAGACATCTAAAGGATTGGAAGTTATACAAGAATAAGCTTGAGCTGCCTTTAAATGAAATGATCCAAAAATATATGGCAGTATCGTCATTACCAAGATCTAACTTGTATATTCAGAAATATAGTTCTCATCCTTTCTTGGATGTATATGCAGTCTACTGTGATAAAGGCATGGCATTTGATCTTATTGCAACCCATATCTTGAATCATAAAGATAATGGAGAAACGAGTATACTGTATTTAGGAGATTCAGAAAATGACATTTCAGCATTCAGAAAGGCTTCTATATCTATAGGAGTAATTTCAGACAAAAGATTAACCCCAAAGTTAGATTGCCAATATTTAATTAAATTTGAACACCTTCCTGACTTTCTAGGACATTTAGCAGGCAATAAATTCATGTTTTCAGAAAGTCTTCTAAACTTGTAGCAGATAGATTTGGATATAATATAAACACCAAACCGATGCTAAATTTTGTCACTTTTGAATTGATCCAAATCCGATACGAAGCTGCTCTAGTATAGTAAAAGTTAAACGTCTTAATAATTTCTGATTATTGCATGTTAGGAGATCTAATAAGTGAAGAGAAAGGCAAGATAACAAGTCAAAGAGTATTGGATGTTGAAGGGGGAGAACCAAAGATAGAAACTTCCTTTTCAGCAACAGGGAACTATAGAGGTGTAGACACAACAGCTACCGTAACGTATTGGGGCACTCCCAGACCCGGTGGAGCGATTTATGGTGAGGGCCAAGCAGCATTGATGAGTAAAAATGGAAAGGAAATGGCTACCTGGACTGGATATGGCATAGGTAGGTTTACTGGTCCAGGAAAAATAAGATTCACAGGATCGTTGTTTTTTAATACATCTTCGACCGGAAAACTATCTTTCCTTAACAACCTTGTAGGAGTAT
>JAATVP010000112.1 GCA_014523625.1 Nitrososphaerales archaeon TH5896 | reverse complement strand
GAAGTTTCTATGAAGAAAGATAATACTTCGGAGGAGATTGTCATAATGGTTAATGATAAGGGAACGGGCATTGACAAGAGCATCATTGAAAAGATGTTTACCAAATTTGTTACTACATCAGACGGTGGAACCGGACTTGGTCTTTATGTGTCAAAAAGCCTTATTGAGGCACATGGTGACAGGATATGGGCCTACAACAATCCCGATGAACAAGGTGCTACATTTTGTTTTACATTACCTCTCAGATCTAAGATTTGAGATCCATGTTAAGAAAGTGAACTCCTTAATAGGAATCGCGTAGGTATTGGTTTTGTGGGTACCGATGATTCAGCATCACCAGTTTTTTCGATAAAGCATCTGTCAGAGAGAATAAAGACTGGGGAGTTGTCACCAACTGAATTAGTTGAATCCACACTTGACAGGATGAAAAAGTTGAATCCTATCCTTAATGCCTTTATCACCATAATAGAAGAAGACGAAGTGTACAGGCAAGCCCAAATTGCCGAAAAAGAAATCAGTCTCGGAAAGTACCGTGGTCCCCTACACGGTATCCCTTTTTCGATTAAGGATATTATTTACGTAAACGGTATTGTCTGTACCGCAGGTTCGAAAATACTCGCTGACTACGTCCCTAAGTCGACGGCAACCGTTGTACAAAGAGTGAAAGGAGCAGGGGGAATCCTCGTCGGCACGAATAATTTAAATGAATTTGCATCTGGTATAACGGGCATAAATCCGTTTTACGGAACCTCTAAAAATCCGTGGGATAACTCTAGGTTATCTGGGGGCTCTAGTGGGGGATCTGCTGTTGGTGTCTCAACTGGAATGGCTCTATTTTCGATAGGGACTGACACAGGAGGATCCGTTAGAGTCCCTGCAGCACTATGCGGCGCTGTAGGATTGAAGCCTACTTTCGGTAGGATTAGCATGAACAATATTTTTCCACTGGCCCCCACTCTGGATCATGTTGGTTTCATCACAAGAAGTGTATGGGACGCGGCTGCAGTAATGGAGTATGTTGCAGGTCGAGATGCATCAGATCGCTCTTCCATTTATACGAATCTCCCTCCCTACACTAGAATCATGGAAGGACCTTGCTCTAAAGGACTACGAGTTGCAGTCCTAAAGGAATATTTTTGTGATAATCTGCATTTTGAAATTGCAGATTTATTTTATAGATTCGTTGAGTTTTTACACTCTATAAATATTAAAGTTATAGATAGCCTTACCTTGCAGAATACAAAAAAATACTATAGCTCCTGGAAGAATATTAGACTCGCAGAGGCTGCAAATGTCCATTTGAAATGGCTTGATTCGAGAGCAGATGATTATAGCCCGGAGGTAAAAGAAATGTTAATGCAGGGAAAAGAAATATCTGCAGTCGATTATATTCAATCTCTGAAAGCAGTTAGTGAAATAAAAAGTGAGATTCTTGCGATAATGTCAAATCAAAGGATTGATGCCCTTGTAGTTCCCTCAACTATTGTAGCTGCTCCAAGGATCAGCGATAGTGTTGTAAATGTAGGTAACAATGTTGTTGTAGAAACTCGTCGAGCCTTATTGCAAAATACAATAGTATTCAATAGTACTGGTCTACCTGCAATTAGCATTCCAATCGGTTTAACCAAGGAGAATATGCCAGTGGGAGTACAGATTATTGGGCCTCCATTTAGGGAAGAAATAATTCTCTCTATTGCGGAAATGAGTGAGAAATTATATCCGCCTATGAAGGATTTTGAACGACGTAGGCTGAACCTTTTGAACCTTTAGAATGATAATAGCGTCACTAGTGATATTTTAACATTTTTACGCTCGGGATTTTGTTACTCTATAACTAGTAACTACTCCTCTTCGTCAGGATCACCCTTTCCGTCTAAAAGGGCTTGTGCTTCATTCCATCTTTTAAACATGGGTGCCTTTTCTCTCGCCGAGGTTTTATAACAATCCTTACAGAGATTTTCAATAGTAGTCTTAATTTGATACAATTCTTCCAGACCGGTAAAGGATTCCTTTCGATATGGCTTTGTTTTAAAATATTCAGATTTACAACGGTCACACTTTGCCATTTTCTGTACATAAAAAATGTCTTTACTTATATAATATACAAAGCGATTGTCAAAGCTCTATCAATATTATTGGGGTAGGTGGGTTTTAGTAGCACATGCCCACCTGCCCATTTTGTGAAAGTACTGTACTATTCTGGACAATTGAACCACTATTTTGCTTGTTAAACAGTTTTTAGGATCCTTTGGTAGATTACTCTTTGACGTGCACTGCGAGAACCCACGCAATAAACAGCACGTAAAGGCATTCCTAAAGAAGTATCCTACTGCATCAAAGGATGCGGAGTTCACCATAATTGATGTTAATTCTAACGATTGGATTGCTGATTTAGAACATGAAGATAGGAATACAGTCAAGAAGTTGTCTAATGTGTTCTATACAAGAGGATATTAAGAGAATAACTAGTCCCGGATGGGGCAGTCAACCTGCCCCTGCGGACCGCTGTGGTTGTCAATTGAAGGTAAATGTATTAATGACAATTGGAATTGGCTGATGCTTTTAGTTAGGGACCAACTCCTCTGTCAACGAATGAAGTTAGGTTTAGGTTGCTCATAATAGAGCAACTTCGCTTATAATAGTAGCAAGGAGTTGGTTGATGTTGGCAGTTGAGACAAGAACAGCACCAACGAACCCCCCACAATGCCTCGTCCGATAGATTTGTTATTACCACAGGTCAACTTTCTTACTAATGGTTATAATGATGTTACACGATTGATCTCCTATTTAGAGATAGAAAGTCGTAAACCACTTCGGGACTGGCACTTACTACCTTATAGCCGTGCCAGTCCCGCCATTACATTACTGTTGTTGGGCTGCCACTCCAAACTATCCATTGTATACATCACTAATATCTATTACAGAAGCCTATCACCATTATCCCAGTATAAGTAGCGTGTTACGCCGTCCCTGTGCTTCTTCAGAAATGATAGTTATGACCTTGTATAGGTCTAACAAATCGTTCGAACCTGATTGCGTTTTGCCTAGATCATATATGTCACCGAATTGTTTTGTAGTTGCTGTTCTAAGTGCTGAAATAACACCTTTAAACCTAGGGTCAATGCGTATTTGTTGAGTTGATACGACTCTATGTAAGTCAATACTATACCGGAAGAACTAAGATAAGAAAGAAATGGATAAAATTGTCTATTGGAGCCGATGTTTTGAAGCAGATAATTTGTACCATCAAGATTAGGAGAGTTCCTACTGCAAGACATGATAATATAGATCTTAAACCGATCATAACAAGAACTTCAGAAACGAATCCACTATCCGTAGGAGTAGCCGATAAGGATCATGATAATGAAGAGAATCATGTATTTGTAAGAGAATAACTAAGAGCATACAGCATCATTCCTCCTAGAAACGCGCATGTTCCAATATGGATGACGCATTGTAGCTATAGAAAACAAATGAAACGTGGTTTTACCAAACTATTGTACAATCAACGTAACAAGGATGAAACAATTATGTCTGTCATAAAGAGACTATTTGGAGGACATGTTCTAGCTTCGTAGTGTTAAATAACAAAAAAAAGAGAGTTGATTAACACATAAGACCTGGTTTGCAATCATTAGGATTGTATATGTGATGCTTTTCGAACCAATTCCCATTGTCATGATGATGATGA
This sequence comes from Nitrososphaerales archaeon TH5896, assembly GCA_014523625.1. Lineage (GTDB taxonomy): Archaea > Thermoproteota > Nitrososphaeria > Nitrososphaerales > Nitrososphaeraceae > TH5896. Next base: position 5,885 of record JAATVP010000112.1, on the reverse strand, counting down.
TCAGCATGATGAGGATGCTTGTGTGTCACGGTATGCGTATGTCCCTTGTGCTCGAACACATGCGTGTGTTCATCATTGTTCTCGCCGTTTTTATCGGTTGTCACTTTGCCAAGTATGTCAGAGAGCTCTCCTATTATAGCGGTCAATTGCATAGTTAATGCCGTAGAGTTTCCACTTCCTACTGCTTCCTTGGCTTGACTTAAGTTTGAGACTAACTGGTCTATAACCGCCGTCTGGTTACTACTATCCATTTGGGCGTTTACAGGATTTGAAGACATCCAAATGCCTTGAGGCATAGCGTTTGTCGCAAAAAGGAATACTGCTGCAAGTACTCCGGCCATAATGAAATTATGGTTTTTCATTGATGGTCTTCTAAACGCCACAAGGAGTATTTAAGGGATCGACTCTGCGAACGTTCGAAGCAACTGCCTAACCATCATGGTCAGTGTTCAAATCGAATGTAATGGTTGGTTTAAAATAAAGTTATCCAATATCATTGGGTGAGAAGAAAAATGGGCTTCAAATAGACGTCATTATCTTTGCAATAGTCGTTACCGTATACTAGTAATTTGGTCTATGGAATTATTCCTTATCCTTTCTCAATCATTTGATGATCGTGTGAGCTTGTGCCTTGAATACCTAAAGAAACAGCTGCGGTTTCTGTTTCTCCTAAGCCTATGTAACTACTATTTTATTGGTGTTAAAATTTCCTAATGGGTCATCTATTACGTATGTATAGAGAATATCAATATAATAGGCAACAGTAGTCTGTAAGCGGACTGGAGGAAATATAGTTGTCAACAACCAGAGATGAATTAGCGAAGCAACGGATAAAAAAACTCAGGATTGTATTCTATATAGTCGCTGGATTTCTAGCCGTCGAGGTGGTTTCTAGCATTTTGACAGGTAGCTTAGCGTTATTCGCTGATGCGGGTCATATGGTAGCAGATGTTGGGGGTCTTGCCTTGGCCCTTTTCGCAATTTCTTACTCACGCAAGCCTCCCACCCCCCAGAGGACTTTTGGATTTTATAGATTGGAGATACTCGCCGCATTAGCTAATGGCGTAGTATTGATATTGATTTCATTTTATATTCTCTATGAAGCGTATTGGAGGATAATAGAACCACGGCAAATCGATGTACTGCCGATGCTTGTAGTTGGGTGCATTGGGCTTGTCGTGAATGTTATAGGGATAATGCTTCTCAAAAGTCACGCGCACAATATCTCTCTCAATTCAATTGAAAAAGATGAGCATACGTCCGATATAGATCAGGATCATTATGAGAGAGAAAAGGATGTCGATTTGAATATGCAGGGCGCCTATCTAGAGGTCCTTAGCGACACACTCGGATCTGTTGGTATAATAATTGCGGCAATCGTAATTTATTTAACCGGCATTTATTTGGCGGATCCCATTGTTAGCATTCTTCTCGCCTTCTTCATCTTCCCTAGGACCTGGAGACTACTCAATAAATCACTTCATATCCTCATGGAGGGTGTACCTGCCAATGTCTCGCACGAAGAGATTAAAAACGCAATCCTTCAGGTTAAAGGTGTAACTGGTATCTTTGAGTTGCACATCTGGACTATTACGTCCGGTCTAAATGCACTATCTGCTCATGTGGTAGTAATAGATCCAAGTAAGTCCCTGGAAGTGCTTCAAGAAATAAATTCATTGCTTGAGAAGAAATTTAGAATAGCCCATGCTACTATCCAGATAGAAGGTTATCATGACCAAACTGGATTAATTTAGATATTGGACAACTCTTGTGAAGAAGAAATGAATTCCTTACTCAGGATCACTTTTTTGAAATGGGTGTATATCTCTTAACATCATCGTCTCTGCAGCTATGTGTTACTTGCCTTCTAAATGAGATACCTCCTTATTGTTCCATCTCATAAGTAATCCGAAACGTATTACTCTGTTATACCATAGTTTGGAGGTGGATACCAGCTAAAGAAATGCACAACAGGTTAACTGATTTAAAGTAATAAAAAAACAGCTACTCTACTTTTTTTAGTCATTTCGGTTCTAGATTTCATGATGAGAGCTATAGGTACAGGTTCGACTGTTCTGTCTTCGTCCCTTGCTTGTCCCTTCTATAATTTTCCAATTTCTGACTCTTTCATTTCAAAACCTGATTCTCGTGACCCCTTTACTAACAGAGAGACCTTCTCCAACATTTCAGTTAAATCCTTATAGTTAGATGTTAGTCCCAGTTCTATTTTTATTATTTCAAAAAGCTTTATTCATATCGCGTATTTACAATTAGTCTTCAATGTACTGCATCGAATATAATGGTAATAATATCTGAGTAAAATACTCATATCGCATTCAAAGACCATTCATTAAAAATTCTTGGTTTGCTCCGCAGCAGTTTCTATCCCGAAACGGCAAAAAACAAATGTTCTGAATTAAATTCTTATAATATTTTGCTTGTGAATTTGATCAAGAACTTACCCCTCTCTCCCTCCCGATAACAGGACCTTCGACTTAAATATTGATAGCTTATGCATCTAAAGATGGACGATGGCAGCCGTCGCACGCAGGAATTGACCGTCCATAGAATCAATGGATGTAGAAGAGGGGACGGAAAACATTAACTTGAATACTGATATTATTGATGTCAGAAAAACATATGACTACTTAAGAAAATGCCAAACCCATCTCGTACAGTCTTCAGAAATTGCCACAGCATGCGTCTGCCAAAATCTTTTCAAACTTGATTACCCATTTGGAGCAACTAGAAGTGATAAAGACTACTTAGTAGCCAATACAGTTCATGACATTATGAGCATATGTATGGGTGGTCCAATCTTTGAAAATTGGCATAGGGGATTGGAAAATTATGAACAAATTACGAAGAAGATAGTAAAGGAATCATCCGAAATAGTAAATACTATAATTAAGGATACCTCAGAAATCGCGCACCGAGAAAATAGATTCGTCGAAGACACTTTCGAACTGCAAGTGAATGATATCTATAATGGTCTTATCATGGGAATGACCAGGAGATTGATGAAGAAGCATGAAAGACCTTCAAGAGTCTTAACCGAAGTTACAATTACAAATATCAAGGATCACCACGAGGGCAGGATCGACGCAATCTTGGAGTATTCGAATGGATACGGTTTACTTGACTGGAAGAGTTACGATCTTAGTAATACAATTAGTGGCCGAGAGAAATGGCAACTCATTGCAAACACTCTACTTGCAAATTTCAGATACCGTCGCAGCGAAGACGATTGGACGGGACACAATTTTTCATGCATAGTACATAATAGTGGTGTGTACTTCCCTAAGGCGGAAACAACCAGAAAGGAAGTAGAAAGAATTAAGACTAATAGAAAATTTGCTCACATGATCCTTTGTGGAGAAAGGGTTCGCGTTCAGAGACCAAAGTTTTGCCCTGTCTGCGATAAAGGCTTAGAGGGAAGCAAAGAATGTCTTTTCTACCAACGCGATGCTAGGTTGGCGTATGAAGGCAAATTACCAGCTCAGTATGAAAAGATGACAAAGCAATTTTTCGCCAAGCGCTACGCGATCCTGAAGGAGAGAGCAGAAACCCACTTACACAAACACGTGGTATTCTCGCTGATAAGCAAACATGGAGAGGAAGAAGCCCTACGCAGGCTGGAAAAAATCGGAATACTATGTCGAGGGTATTCATTTGATTTCGATATCGATGAAAAAGTCGTATTTTCTAGAGCTGATGATAACATTCCGCTTGAGCCACGTCGGATTGTAAGGATAATAGGAATAGAGGAAGGCAAGTCAATTCTCTCATGTATCAATGAACAGGCTAGTGTGATGGAGGTCAGAAACAATAAGATCACTCTTAGCTTTAGATCGAAGATTGCAGTACGAAGGGCTAAGAGACAACTATTCCATTTGCCGATTATCTTACTAAGGGATGAGCTCAACCTTACTAGAAGTATGCTTCGACCTATCCACCAATTTCACAAATTAGCCGCTGATGTGCTTATCCCGGCGGAGCTATTGGTATGACGATAAAGCTCAATCCAGATCAATCTAGAGTACTGAATTGGCGCATCAAGTCGGGTGGAGTGGCTGGCGTGATCGGACCAGCAGGATGTGGAAAAACAACTACAGGCAGCTTTCTTGCAGTTAAGATGATTTGCGAAGGGTATGCCAAAAATGTTCTCTTGGTGGCGTTTACAAATTCAGCTGCTAATGAATTCGCAAGGGAGTTGAGTATGGTTTTAGGCCCTGAAGGATCAAAATTCTTGTGCGTCAGAAGCGGATATGCGCCTGGAGCTGATCCTAGACTTCCTATACCCTTTAGCAATAACATTGAGCTTGTCAGAGCCAAGAAGATCGTGATATGTACTACACAATCTCTCAAACGATTGTCCGCCTCCATAAGATTTGAAAATATGATTATTGATGAAGCAGGGATTGAAAGGCTAGAACATCTATTGTCCCCTTTCGCTCTTGGAATTAATCAATTAGGCATTCATCTTATAAAAGAGAATATTTCCTATGAAGCCAACAATATAATCGAACTTGCGTCAAAGTGCGGAATCGTAGCTACAGTTGTCGGTGATCCTAAGCAATCAAGACCTATAGGATTGGCAGATTATGATCTTAGTGCTATGGAATGGGTACTAAAGTGTGCGAGGTATGACACGCTCTATACTACTCACCGACTTCCTGATAAGTTGGCAATGCTAGTAGATGAGTTTGCTGATTATGGTGGGTTAAATTCATCTCCAGAAATTGCAAGTAGAAGGTTTGAAGCGATACATGATATTGATGAGAATTTTATTGAGATTCTAAATCCAGAAGTTATTACCTGGGTAAATCTGAATGGAAACGAAATGATGGCAGGCCCTAGCTCATGGTATAATGAAGTTGAAGCGAAAGCCTGCGTTCGGATCTGTTGTGAATTAAAAAGAGTAGCTCCCTCAAAGTCGATCTCTATAGTAACAAGATATACAGAACAAAGACGTACGATATTAAAATACCTCCAGCACTTGGACATCGAGAGCAGGGTCTTGACAACTACTGGCGCGCTGGGTACACAAGCAGATATTGTAATCTTCTCTTTAGTCCGAAACAACCCAGAAAGACTGGTCGGTGCACTTGGTTCGCTACAAGACCTTAACGTAGCAATTTCTCGATCCAAAGAAAAGCTTATCATTGTTGGCAGCTTCGAAATGATGCTGAATGGAGTAACTAGTTCGTACAACTTGAATCCACGGCATAAACAAAACTTTCCTCAAAAACTGGCTCGCCTCGTTGATAAGAAATATGGGATGGTTGTTGAGGCTCCCAAGATCTTGTATAAATAGGACTCATGCTTGGAAAAGTCGCGCATCTGGTACTAGTGGTATTCTTCTCCTTTCAATATTTTCTTACCATTATTTACTACATGTTGGCATAGTGGTTCTTGTGTACGACCAGTGTTTGTTCTTATACTATTACATCGATAAAGGTTAGACCATCTGAGATAAAAAAACCGATTCATGTTGAGTACATCCTTTTCGGACAATCTAGTGTTTCAAAACACTGACCATCGGTCCATCGTAGCAAAATAAATATTGTAAATAAACACAAAGGATTAATTTGATTCACAGCACGCGTTAACTAATAACTATTTCTACATAGGCCCTGAATAAATTTCGAGCTTTCGATCCATTTCCATCATTAAGCTTTTCAATTTCAGAACTTATTGAGTCGATAAAAATTAATAAAGTGGAGGCCCTTTGTTCTACTGCACTTTACTACCTTCCTATACACAATCCACTTGGATTACTTGTCTCACAGCTGTTGTCTACATACTGATTTGCATTGATGTTTGTTGGTAGTCCGTTTGCATTGTTAAGGTCAATTACATTCTCAAGTACGTTATTGGCTGAT
>JAATVP010000111.1 GCA_014523625.1 Nitrososphaerales archaeon TH5896 | reverse complement strand
TATAGCGAGGAATTTGATTACGTGCCTCTTCTAACGAATTCTGTATATTGTGTTTGGTTTCATCAAACATTCTCTGAGTACTTTCTTGGAGACGATCGGCTTGTTGTTGTTGCTGTTGCTGAAGGGATTGTGTTGTTGTTGGCGCTGTTTGATCCTTCTTTGTGGAAGACATATCTCTAATTCACTGCCTTCCATATATAAACTATGGCATTATATACCATCTACAACCATTATAGGACATAGATATCCATCAAGTGTATTGCCATTCGCAAGCTGCTATGGATGTGACAAAGAATCTTATTGGGAAAAAAGGGAGTGGTTATCTACCTTTGCTGGAGCAACTATTGTCATGTAAATTTAGATCCCTTCTTGTTTCATAGTAGCGATTTTCTAAGTAAATGACAACAGCTAAGTAAAAAAGTACCCATGGGATAAACACCAATTCACCGATGACCGAGTGGAACTGTTCCCAACTACCTAAGTCTGAATTCGGATTTAAGGCGTAAAGAGAAAGTAATGTAATTCGTATACAATTCACAACACAAGTCAATATTATTCCTGAAAATAGATAAATCAATGTTCTCTTCCATGGAATGACGGTCTTAAGTAGAAATGCAAACATTACTAAGCCAAAGATAACGATACTGTGAACTCCTGCAGAGGGCCAGTATACCTTCATCACGAAAGGGCCGTCCGAACTATACAGTACCAACGTGTTACCAAAGGTTTGAGAAGTAAACTCCCTTTCGAGATTCAGGAAGTGGATAATTGAATTGAGGATTTCTACGTTAAAATGGAGGTAGGTTGGAACTAAATATTGAAGAATTCCCAAAGTGTCGTATGGAAACAGAGAATCAAGAAGAAGGATCGTAACATAGCCCACTAGAAATAGGGTAGCAGCTCCTCCGATTCGTAGCCACTCCTTCGTCCCGAAGATCAGCACAAGGGTTATTACAAAATAATTTGCTAGAATGATGTAATCCCACATTAACATCCAGCTCTCGCTTATTAGCGCTCCAACTGATCTTCCCATATCTGAAAGCAAATATGAAGTGCCGAGAGATAGACTGAAGAAATATGATCCAGTCAAAATTGCGAAAGTAATGAGCAAACTTATTTTGCGACCTGTAATAGCAGGATGCGACCCAACGATTTCAATTATAGTAAGAATCGTTACAATTAAGAAACCTCCTCTTCCCTCGTTCCATGAGAATCCAAATGTATCTGGAAAAAGAACATACGAAAGCAGGACCGGCCAAAGTAATATAATAATAATAATAATAATAGACTGGTTATATCTGGTTGAAATAAGCCCGGCACAGTAAATTTTTACCAGGTTGAATTTCATCTGAGAGGTAATTCAGAGTAAGCGGAAGATAAGGACTTTGCTATTAGAAAATGTGAACCATCAATATCGAAATGATCTTGATTCGTGAGACAACTTCCATGCCGTATTTATCCAAATAATTCAATATTTTATTCCTCAACAGGAAAAGTTCTAGCTGCTCTCGAAATGAGTCTGGCAATTCTTAAAGGTTCAGGAATTTTTCCTTGGATGATAAAACTATTCAATATGTGAAGAGTTTTGGGGGAACTTATACCCCAACTTCGAACAAATACAGTCATTCCAGTTTTCAGAGTGAAGTGTTCACGGTTTCCCAATTTCCTATACTCCTCGACTCGTTTAGTCGCTTCAGATTTTGAAAAATTATCAAAAAATCTGTCTTCTATCCCCAATGAATCTTGGTATGTTACCCCAATTACGGGTATTCCAGTTGTTTCAAGTATTTTTTCCCCAACGACGACGTTGTACAGGCTTATTATCAAACCATTGATCATTATACAATTAACATCGTTCCGATCCAATTTCCTGAACATTGAGATAATTTGCTTTGTAGCGTCGTCCCCCCCAACCATTGTCCTTCCCAGAACGACTCCATCTACTTGCATGTCACGACGTAAAACAACACCGCAGAGGGTTGAAAATGTCGAGTTCTTCTTGAAGCTTTCCGCCACTCCAAACACACGAACTCCCTTTTTTTCAGGATGGATTCTTTTTTGACGCTTTTCGCCGAACTCCATCGCATCCACTTATTATCAAACCCCATATTAATGGGCTCCTCAGTTCAAGGAATGCGATTTTGTATGCTCAGTTTAGCCATTATTTAGATAATAAGACTACCCAAAAGCAGAAAATATAAGACTACACTACGATAACTCCCAGAAGGATATTAGTGTAGTGGTATACATAGCAAGGCTATTCTAAAGTATATAATAATATATATACTACAGTAAGGAGATGAGTACTCGACTGCTGGTAACGATATCTATGATACATCTTATTTAGACGAACCTCTGGAGATATTCGTAAGCCAGCTGAGCAGCTTCAATAGGATTATTCTCATAAGTATACAGCTCAACTGTAATAAAACCCTGATATCTTATCGATCTTATCGCATCAAAAATATCCTTAAAGTTGATAGATCCGGTCCCTGGTAACAAATGGTAGTGCACCCTGTCGCTAGAAATGTCTGCTAGGTGGATGTGTCCTATATAGTCAGCAAGTTGATACACAACTTTAGCTGGGTCTTCTCCTACACAAAAAAAATGTCCCAAATCACAATTCATTCCTATACTTTTAGAGTCAAAACTGTTCAGAAATTCGGTAATTTGTGATGAATTTTCTATTATTAGTCCCGGTTCTGGTTCAACCAGAATTCTGATTTTTTCGGTTTCCGCAATCTTTACAGCCCGCTCGATGTTTTTCACAAAAAGCTTTACCAAATCCTTTCTTTCCCTGGCATTAGCAGTCAGCGGTCCCCCTGCTTCAGTAGAAATATTTTTTGCGCCAAGCAGGCTGGCTGCTTTCAAGCAATTGATTGTATGCATTATGCGAATGTCTGTAGAATGCTTGTCCGTTTCTATCCAAGAAGGATGGTATACATCACTTATTGCAGATAGCGTAAATGCATTCAAGTTAGAAACCTTCAGATAATGTCTTTCCAAAAACTTATTCAAGCGTGAAAGTCGTTGTTTCGAAACGAGCGGAGGAAATAGATGCGGAATATCGCAAAGAATTTCAACCCCTTCATATCCAATAGCTCCTATCTCCTTTATAGAATCCTCAAGTGAATATTGCTTGAAGGCATTTGTACTAAATGCAAACTTCATGTGCAAATCTTCTCAATGCTCAATAAATTTCTTTAGCGACGGTGTTGGTCAATACAACATTGTAGCTTACTACTAGCATGCCTAGATCTTAATGAAGCGCATCACAAAAATATCCGTTTGCAATTAATGTAAAAGTTATAGAGAAGAGGGAGTGGGTCTGGAAATTGAAAGTAATATGTTGAATCTGGAGATTGCTGGCATATCTCTGAGAAATCCTGCCATCCTTGCATCAGGATTTCTTGGGATATCTCAAGCTATCTTTGAACGAATTTTCGATGAGGGAGCAGGAGCAGTGGTCAGCAAATCTATTAGTAAATATCCTATGGAGGGTTTTAGAAATCCAACTGTCGTGGTACTGGAGAATAAGAGCTATATCAACGCGGTAGGGCTATCCAATCCCGGCCATGAATCATTTTATGAGGAAGTTAGCACAAATGACAAGGTTCCTCTTATCGTGAGCTTGGTTGGATCAGATCCTTCAGATTTTGAAGTCATGACAAAAAAATTTAATAAGTCAAGAATTATTGGATTTGAAATAAATCTATCTTGCCCTCATGTCCAGAAACTAGGAATGGAAGTGGGCGACGATCCGCAAATGGTGAAATCGATAGTTAAAGCCGCCAAATCCAATACAACCAAGCCAGTTTTCGTGAAAGTAGGCATTGGAAATACGAATCTAATTGATATCTCTCAAACTGCTATCAATGCAGGGGCAGATGGAATCACAGCAATCAATACAATTAGAGCGATGAAAATTAGCATTGATAATTTTAACCCCATTCTAAGCAACAAAATTGGAGGGTTGTCAGGGAGTTCAATTAAGCCAATTGCCATTAGATGCGTTTATGAACTCTCAAAGAAATTTAGTGTTCCTATAATTGGATGTGGTGGAGTATCTAACTGGGAGGATGCCTTAGAGTTCATGATCGCTGGTGCGACATCGTTTCAGTTGGGCACAGCTATGGGCTTTGATGGTATGAGTATCTTTAACTCCATAAATAGTGGGATCCTCAAATACCTAAAGAAGAAAGGCTATCAGAGTGTGAAGGAACTAATTGGCAGATCACACAAATACTGACATACTACGCTTTGTGCGAATAAAAAAGGTAATTGAAGAGACGCCGACTATACGGACTATCGTATTTGAGGATGAGTACAGTATTGCTTCAATGCCTGGGCAATTCTTAATGGTGTGGATCCCGCCAATTGAAGAGCTGCCAATGAGCGTAGGGATTGAAAATGTTGAAAGTTGTAAATTTGCTGCCGTTACTGTCCGAAAATACGGCATTGGTTCAACAGCACTTTACCACAAACAAGTGGGGGACCTTATTGGTATAAGAGGCCCTTACGGAAATTGCTTTTCAGTACCCGAAAATCTCAGGAATGCACTGCTAATAGGAGGAGGTACTGGCTTGGTGCCACTTGTAAGGTTGTTTAGTAATCTTCTACATGATCAGATCCAAGCTTCGCTAATCATGGGAGCAAGAACTAAGGATGAAATATTATTTGAGCACAAGGTCCAAGAGCTACTTGCAGACAATAATCTTAGTGATACCGCTGCATTTTCAACCGATGACGGAACCTATGGATTTAATGGATCGACGGTGGACTTGGCGGAGTCAATCCTTGTTTCCAAAAAATTTGAGATAATGTATACGTGCGGACCTGAACTAATGATGAAAGGCGTTCAGAAGTTGGGAGAAAGATTTTCTATTCCAGTTGAGGCTAGTCTTGAGAGGTACATGAAATGTGCAATCGGGATTTGCGGAAGTTGTTGTATTAATGACAAGCTAGTATGTCGCGATGGAACAATATTTGATTCCATGAACCTGAAGCAACTCACTGAATTTGGTTTCAGTTACAGGGACAAGAGTGGAAGACCATCCTATTTCGTCTCTTAGAGTTGATGGAAATTGAGTCTCAGGGTCTGTCTAATTATATTAGTTAATAAAAGTCAACGTACGTACTAACAATGCCTAAAGATAAACGGAACACCTCCGCAGTATTTCACCACTGATTACTTGAGACTTAAAGTTGCTCGCAAGGCTATTTGCTTGGAAGAAAAATCACTGTAGTCTGTTAAATGAGCGATAGCAATAGTAGAACAGATGAACTGCAAGTCAAACATTATTCGGGCACCTTACGGCTAATGGCCATCTTTTGATTTAGCTTCAACCATACCTGCGCCTCTTTTTCCCAAAAGAACGTCTTTTCTTTCCGGTCTTTGGTGGTACACCTTTCTGAAATGAAAATCTGAACAATTTACTCCCTTTAGGACTCTTAACCTGAGCATTGACCAGGAGTACCGAGGCAAATGGTGCATCTACTGGACCGATCAGTTCAGTTACTCTTCCTACTTTTTTACCTACTCTATCGAAAAGGATTTCGCCAGATTTCAAAGCAATACTATTTCCAATCTTCAATATCAATCGACCACTCTTTGCAATATGAATTACCTCTCCAGCTTCAATTATAGTGGACAACTTTTAGATGAATTCCGCATACACTTTTTCAAAGATATCGGCAGCCATAATCACAATTTCCTTAGTTATTCTAACACATAAGTTAACGTCTTTTTGACAGTTTGGCTCGATTTTGCGATATCTTTCCCGCCAAAGTATTCAAAATATTGGACTTTTTCGAATTTTCATTTTTTTCCAACATTACGTAACCCGATCTTACATACGGCCTTCTTGGGAACCTCGCAGATTCGTTGGTATTATCACTACTTACTGCAAATCCTGCAGATTTAGAAGCATCAACTAATTCCTGAACTGAAGGGTCAAAAATAGCCACATCCTTTGATACTTTCCTTCCCTTCCTTCGAGATAGATTACGATTAAAATAATCGGTCCAAACTATAACATGGTCGTAGTCTTTCACAACAAAATCCCTTTCTCTTAATAGTCAATAGTACAATATTTAAACTGAAATGATGAAACGCGATTTTTTGATTTGATACAGTTGAAGCCGCCAGAACAGAATGTCTGAAAGTAAATTTCTATTCTGCATATGATATCATAACTATTTAATACATCTTGGCATTTCTGTCTACACTTATTGAAACAAAAAAGCAAAAGCGTCCTAATAATCGGTGGGGGAGGAAGGGAACATGCATTAGGCTGGAAAATTTCCCAGAGTAACCTCGTAGAAAGTGTTTATTATGCTCCTGGAAACGCCGGTACCGTAAACAATGTGCCGATTCAACCTAATGATTTCGAGAAGTTGGTCGCGTTTGCAAAAAGTAAGAATTGCTTTACCATAGTAGGACCAGAAGCTCCTATCTCATTAGGAATTGTAGACTACTTTTCGGCCCGAAATCTAGAAATTTTTGGTCCGTCGTCAAGAGCTGCCAAAATTGAAACAAGCAAATCATTTGCGAAAGACCTGTTGCAGTCAAACGGAATTCCAACACCGCAATTTGCAACATTTACGAACCACCAAGAAGCTGTTGACTACGTAATGAAGCAATCCGAAGCCTTGGTTATAAAGGCTGATGGTATAGCATCAGGGAAAGGAGTGATTGTTTGCAATAGTCAGGAAGAGGCAATCAATGCCATCGAGGCGATGATGGTAAAGAGAATTTTTGGGGAAGCAGGTGACAAAATTGTCATCGAGGAGAGAATTAGAGGACAAGAAGTTTCCCTTATTGCTCTTTCAGACGGATCTAATATCAAGACATTTCCTACTTGCAGAGACTACAAGAATATTGCCGACGGAAATGCTGGTCCCAATACTGGAGGAATGGGCAGCTTTTCCCCAGTTCCCTACGTCAGTCAAGATACACAGCGACAAATCTTGTATGATATCATAGAGCGGACAGTCTCGGTTATGAAATCTAATTCAGTGCCGTTTGCTGGTTTCCTCTATGCTGGGTTAATGATTGACAAGAAAGGTAAAGCAAGTGTGTTGGAGTTCAATGCGAGGATGGGTGATCCCGAATGTCAATCCTTGATGGTGAGGATGAACTCTGATCTATTTGAGTATCTCGCCTTTGCAGAAGCTGGAAAGTTGGACGAGCTTCCACCTCTACAATGGAAGGACCAAACATCAATCTGTGTAGTGATGGCTGCAAAAGGATACCCAGCGAGGTACCAAAAAGGTGAAATCATATACGGATTGAAAAATGGATATATGAAAGATACTAACATATTTCATTCTGGAACTACTCGAGATGCGTCAGGGCATATATTGACTAATGGCGGGAGAGTACTTTCTATAACATCACTTGCGTCTAATTTAGGAGAGGCAAGGCAACGGGTCTATGAGGTTGTCAATCAGATTACTTGGGGTGACAATGGTCAATACTTTAGGAGGGATATTGGGATATATTTAATCTAGCTTGAATGAATGGAAGCCACTCTCTGTAACTACATTGCCAATCTTCACGTCATACTTAGAATGGGGCAGAAACCGTGTCTTTAGAATTTGAATTTCAAATGCTATGCCAATCACTGTCATCTGCCCATTATTCCTTAGGAAATTATCATAGTATCCCATTCCGTGACCTAATCTGTAACCTTGTAAATCAAAGGCGATGCCTGGTACGATCAGGAGATCCATAGATTTGGAAACTTCACTTTCCGCTCCATTTGGTTCTAGAATACCAAATTTTCCTTTGAGAAGAGAATTCATACGATATTCATCAATCTCATGAAAACTCATCGATTCTGAATCTATAATGCGAGGCACGGCTATAGTTTTCATGTTTCTAAAGCATGCCTCAATGATCTTCTGAGTCCTAACCTCTGAGCCATGAGATAAATATACTCCCAATATGTTTGCTTCTTCAAAGAAACTGCTAGCAGTAAATATTTCTTGTATTTGCTTGCTTTTGCTAAGGATTTCTAATTCGGTTAGACAATCCCTTTTGGCTAACATTTCGCGCCGCAAGATTCTCTTACGATCAGCAATGGAAGAGCTCAATGTGCAACTACACCTTCAATCAGCACGGATTACCTTTTTATTTTACTTTTGAATCGTGAATTCCACGCGATGAACCGCATCAAGATTACCATTCTGCTATTCCAATCGCACAAAACCTCAATGGCTCTTCTCTGGATCGATTTCAATAGCTGATCTGTACCGTTCTCCCAGAAATCTTGACCCTATCTTCTGTTACCATCTTAACTGCTTCTGGATAAATAAGATGCTCATCCTGTAGAATTCGATTCGATAAAGTTTCTTCAGTGTCATATGAAAAAACAGGGGTGCTCTTTTGAATGATAATTGGACCGGTATCCAATCCTTCTTCGACAAAATGAACAGTGCATCCGCTTATTTTTACTCCGTATTCTACGGCTTGGCGTTGAGCGTGTAACCCAGGGAAGGAGGGAAGTAATGAAGGATGGATATTTAGAATTCTATTTTTAAAGATGTGGACGAATTGTGGGCTCAATAATCTCATAAAGCCTGCCAAACACACAAGACTATTTGTTGGGCATATCTCGTATTTTCGAAGTACCGTCATTAAATTCTTGTCGTACTCCCAGCCCTTAAGCTCGTTTTTATCTAGAACTTCTGTGTGCATGCTAAACTTTTCCCTCGCAATAGTAAGACCAAGTGCGTCTGGAACATTTGAGAGAACCAATACTGGTTGGGCGAGTGGCAATTGCCCCCGCTTAACCGCAGCTAGGATAGAATCCATATTACTTCCTCGACCAGAGATTAATATGGCGAGTTTCATTTTTTAGTTCAGATCTGGTTGCCTGCCCGCTAATATTTATCTGAATCGTGGTAGGGCAGGTTGGGCTCGAGAACAAGAATGCACGCGCGCGACTATTAACATTAAAATACTTCGGCGAAGAATGGGTCAAGGCCTGTAAATTGGGAATCCAAGTTGCACTAAATGAAGGAGTCTTGGCAATTCAAGTTGGCGGCAGATCCATCTCGTTGGATCCTAAACGACAGTATGATTCTGATTTTACCTTTGTTTCACACGCACACACGGATCACCTTGCGTTACGAAGAAGGAAACATAATGGTTCGAGGAAGATACTGGCTTCACAAGCCACAGTTGTAATAGCCTCTTCAAGGGGGCATGAATTGGAAACACCAGTAAAGACTCCGGAGGAATACCGTCTTGTAGATACGGGGCATATTTTAGGTTCTAGAGGTTTTTTGATACCTGATGAATTATTTTATACAGGAGATATCTCTACACGTAAACGGGCATTCCTAAAGGGTATAAGACTTCCAAAAGTAAAGAATTTGATCTTGGAATCTACTTTTGCTAGACCGGAGTATGTTTTTCCTTCATTGGAGCAGTGCATTCACGAGACCAATGAGCTGATATCGAAAATGTACAATCGGGGCATTCCTCTAATTTTAATGGGCTATCCATTGGGAAAAGCTCAACTCCTCACTGAATTTTTCAGGCATTGGGATCCGCTGATCGTCCATGAATCAGTGGATGAAATGAATTCTGTTTATAGGCAGTTGGGGATACCGCTTAAAGATGGTATGACCGTTTCGCAAGCAAGGGAAAAGGGAATGATTAAACGCGGAGTACCATGGATAATGATATCACCTTTCTTGAGCAAGGGAGCAGAGCTTATCAAAACCATGAAATCATGTTGCAATGCTGTCACAGTCGGTTTTACGGGCTGGGCTACTAGAGCAAGATTTAGACAGGTGATGGGCTTGGATTATGCCATCCCAATAAGCGACCATTGTGATTATAACGAGCTACTTGAAATCGTGAGGTACTGCAATCCTGAAAAAGTGTATACGATTCACGGATTTGCAGATTATTTTGCCATGAGACTGCGGACCATGGGCTACGAGGCAATGGCTCTCAAAGGGCAAAACAAACAGAAGGGAGGAGGTACAAATCGAATAAGGAAGATAGCGCACTCAAATAATCAAAGTCTGATTGACTCTTACTTCGGCTAATTCTCAATTATCTTTCCTATCCTTGAAATACGGTATGACCTTGTTTCCAAATGTCTCAATGTTCTTGAAATATCCATCGCCCCAGAAGCGTATGATAAAATGGTTAGTTCCGGCTTTAATGAACCTTTCAAGCATTTCTATTACATCGTCAGGTCTTCCCACTCCAATGGCCGACCTTGCTACACTATCGGGAATTTTGAGAGCTGCACGCTTCATCTGCTGCATCAATTCAGGCTTGTTCATAGCATACTCAGTAAAATACCTTCGAAAGTCGAATTCTGAATCCTGTTCGATATTGTGAACCTTGAGCAATTCTGGTTTGTACAAACTAACCTTCACTGCATTCTTCATCTTATTCCATGCTTCTTCGCCGTCTTCAGTGAAGTATATGTCTACATCGTTAGCGAACTGAAAATCATCTAGACTCCTCTCATGTTCCTTCGCCTTTTCTAAAATTACTGTTGCGTGATGTTTGAAAAGTTCAGGGGTATATCCAATAGGAATCCATCCGTCTCCGTAACGTGCGCACAAGTCTAATGTCTTTGGTGCCCCAGCTGCAATGTAAATTGGTGGCCGAGGCTTACGAATGCTCTTCGTCTGCAGGCAGGCATTTATCAGCTTGTAATAATTGCCATCATAGTTTACACGATTATCTGGGTCGGAATCGAACAATTTTACAATTACCTCAAGCTGCTCCCTGAATTTTGTCACAGGTTTCTCAAATTCGATGCCGAAGTCTACCACGTTTTGAGCTTCGCCTGCTCCTATTCCTAGAATTGAACGTCCTTTTGTAATCCTGTCAAGAGTAATAGTGGACTGTGCAATAGTCGAAGGATGCCTCCTTATAGCATCAGTGACGCAAGTGCCAAGCTCAACATTCTGAGTCACCGCCCCTATAGCCGACAACATCAACCAGGCGTCATTCACGACCGCATTTTTCCACTGAGGAACGTTAGAATGATCCATCATCCAAACGGAATCATAGTTCATTCTGTCCGCCATTTGACAAGCAGTCATTATCTGAGTTTCGTCTAATCCTAGTCTTGCAACGTTTAGTCCTTGAGTAAATCCAAATTTTATCTTCATTTATGACAATAATCCCCCTTCTAATTCAAAATTTTGGATATGCATATCGTTAGTAGATCCACTGAGCACATGTATTTAAAAATATTCAATGCCCTATGCATGCAATCGTCAAGTTTCAAAATAAACTTTAAATAATAAAAAAGTCGTTTTTCCTTATCCTCAAAATGCTACTACCATCAGAAATAGAAGCCAAGTCTCTCATCCCCGCCGTTAGAGCTATTCTAGCACAAAAACTCACTGGGGAGTACAACATGAAGGAAGAGGTAGTTGCAAAAGTACTTGGGGTAACGCAGGCAGCAGTCAGCAATTATGTTCGGGGTACACGTGGAGACACTGAATTAATGTCTAAACTTAGTTTGGTGGAACAAATAGTTGAAATGATCGACGATATCGCGCGCGACCTGGCATCAAATAAAGCATATACGCCTTACACCATGTCGAAATTTATTGAACTCTGCAACTATATTCGCCACTCTCTAATCATATGTGACATACACCACAACATTGAATCCAACATAGATGAAGGGGTCTGTCAGCTCTGTAAGGGAAACTTAATGTCAGGTAGGTTCTAGATTATAGCTGGCAACTCGTGTCATTCTTTACTTCGCCTAAAAAGTGTCTTTGTAGCGAACGGCAGTATTTCAACTCCTTTCATTGATCCTCTGCTTCCCCGCAACGATTCTCTTTCTGTAAATCTTTTACTCCTGTCCTTTTCGACACCTCCGCCGGTGAATAATACTGGTATGGGATCATCTGTGTGTGCCTTTCTTATGCAAGGCGTAGAGTGGTCGCCTGAAACAATTAACATTATCTCTGATACGTCCACATTTTTTAGCAAAGTACCGAAGAAAAGTTCGTCTATTTGTTCTATGCTCGTTTTCTTTCCTTTTGCATCACCATCATGACCGAATTCATCGGGGCCTTTGATATGTACATATACCATGTCCCACTTCTTAATTTGTTCCATACACTTCGTTGCCTTTTCTTGATACGCGTTAATGTCTCCACCTGTCATGTAATGCATCCCCGTGATTCTTGATATTCCAACCTCAACTGGCATATCGACTACCGAACCAAACTCTAAGCCATACCTCTTTGAAATTGGTTCAATTGAAGGTAAATGATTTCCAGAATCTCGTAACAAGATCGCATTCATTGGCTTCAATCCCTTAGCTGCGCGACGACTATTGACGGGGTGGTTGGCCAATATTTGGACAACCTGTCTGCTGAATTCATTAATTACCTGCGCCGAAGCGGCTGCAGAATCACCTCCTTCCTCCGGCATACAATTTTGCATCTTCAGGTTTGTACTTTCTCTGGCTACCCCCATTCCGTCAATTCGATCATATGCCGGATCTGTGTTCGATACTTTTGATGAGAGGCCACGGGAGGGATCACTGAATTTAACGATTACTCGATGCCCTACACTTGGCTGTAATGTGACGTTAATATTGTGAGTAAACTTCAGACTTTTTTCCAGTGTCAGACACACTTCGAGGGCTTCATCGTGTTGAATAATCCTTCCTGCCCTTCTATCAGTTATGTTCCCTTGTTCGTCAATAGTCGCAAAGTTTCCCCGCAGGACGAGGTCACCATTCCTGAAATCCATTCCCATGCCTAGGGCCTCGATGATACCACGTCCTGGATACTCAAGATCCTTAAAATCGTAACCTAACATGTTAAATACTGCAATGTCTGATTGGGGGGCAATTCCTTTCCCTACGCTAACCACACTTCCTAAACAGCCGTTGGAAGTTAACTGGTCCAAATAAGGAGTCCTCGCTGCTTCTAGCGGAGTAAGTCCTCCTAGCAAAGGATTTGGCAAATCACCCACGCCATCTAATAAGACATAGATAGCTTTTGAAGAAGCTGGATTCAATCCTAAAGAACAGTATCAAACCAGATTTATTCTTATTGTGACAAGATCTTTTGCGGGAAAATATCAATGTATTAATTTAAGCGATGCCCGCCTTTGGGATAGGAACAATTTCTTGACCTACTTATTATAAGTGCTCGAA